>CBDUPF010000008.1:0-30637 GCA_965369035.1 uncultured Aliishimia sp. | reverse complement strand
CGACCTCGGAGTCATTGCCGCGGTGGAAACCGTGATCGACTGGGCGGCTCTCGGCTACACCGTCGAGGTGAGCCTGCGCATCACGCTCGACAAGACCGTGCCGCGGGCCTTCGACGAGTTCATTTCCGAGGCGAGACAGGTGCCGGAAGTCCTTGAAGTACAGACGTTCCTCGGACGTGTGGATGTGCGTCTCTCCGTCATCGCGCGGGACATGGCCGACTACCAGCAGGTCTATCGTCACCGGATCCTGACCCTGCCGCATATCGCCGATATCGAGGCGCTGATGCAGGTCGCCAGGATCAAGTCGGTGGAGGCCTTGCCGCTGTGATCCCGCTGGATGCGACCGACCGCGGTCTGATCCGCGCCCTTGCCCGCGACGCGACGCAGAGTGCCGGAGAACTCGGCCGCCAGTTCGGCCTGTCGCAGCCTGCGACCTGGCGGCGAATCAAACGGCTGCGCGATGCGGGGATTCTGGGGCGCAAGCGGCTGCGCCTGGTGCCGGAGAAACTGGGGTTCGGCGTGACGGTCTTCCTGGGCGTGAAACTGGCGACCAAGGGCCGCGTGAGCCTGGAGGATTTCGAACGCGCGGTCACCGCCATTCCCGAGGTTCAGACAGTGGAACACGTGCTGGGACTCTATGATTATCGTCTGCGCGTCGTGGCGCGTGACCTGCCCGATTTCGAGCGGGTCCTGCGCCGCCGGATCATGACGCTGCCCGGCGCGGGCGAGGTCGAAGCCAACGTGCTGCTGAGCGAGGAACGCCGCCCGGGTCCGCTGTGACCCGTTACGCGTCGGCACAGGCCGCCGCACGCGCAATGGCCGGCAGGCGGAGTTTGCGCGGTCAATGGTGAAGCGCTCCCCGGCAAGGACGGCTCTGACGTGGACACCGGGGAGTCCGGGGGGCGGTCGACGTGACCGGGACCGTGACCTTGCTGCGATATCGGGTTGCGTTGATTGCGGGCGCTCTCGACCCCGCTCGGCATGACGCTGGTTAAGGCACCCTTCAGAATTTATCATTATGATACTGAGGCATGTGCCTTGCGGTCAGCCAGATTACCAACCACCGGGATGTCACGCGGCTCTGTGTCGCGGTCACGCTTGTGGCGGTCGGGACAGTGACGCTGTTGATGACAGCGCTCTATCCGCGCGACGAATGGCTGCGCGAGATCATGATCGACTGGCCGACGACCACGCTTGTCGCCTATGGCACGACCCTCTTCGTGGGTCAGAAGTTGCTGAAGATCCACGCGCTGAACCGGGAATTGCAGCGTTTGGTCAGCCGCGATCGGCTGACGAATGTGTCCACACGGGATTTCTTCTTTGCCAAGCTTGCGACACAGCCGGAGAGCTATGGCGTCTCGCTGATGATCGACATCGACCACTTCAAGCGGGTCAACGATGCCTTTGGCCACCTGTGCGGCGACAAGGTCATCGCCCATGTCGCGCGGCTTCTGGCGGGCGAGGCCGGTGCGCGTGACATCGTCTGCCGGTTCGGGGGCGAGGAGTTCGTGGTCTTTCTCGAGAACGCGAACCAGACCATCGCCCGCGAGGTTGCCGAACGCATTCGCCAACGGGTGGCGGACACGCCGGTCGACTGCGAAGGAAACCGCGTTTCGGTCACGATTTCCATCGGCGGGTCGCTGCGACTGGCCGCTGCGGATATCGAAGACGGCATCCAGCAGGCCGACACGGCGCTCTACCAGGCCAAGGCGCAGGGGCGGAACCGGACTGTCATGACCGGCGATCTGTTCGGTAGCGATCCCGGACCAGACGTATCGCGCAAGCGCCCCGCCGCCTGATCGCGGACTGGCATCGGCGCCGCGCCTGGCAGGGTGCTGCCCTTGGTGCACCTCCTTCAAAGAAGCCTTTAACTTTCGGCGAGAGATCGGTAACCGAACGGGTAGGAGGACCGATGCCATGGCTGCTTTGCTCGACACGATAGACCCCGAAGGGCTGGAAGAATTTTCGGTGGTTTTCACCGACCGCTCGCTCAATCACATGAGCGCGGCCTTTCAGGAGGTGATGCGCGACATCCACGGGATGCTCTGCGAGGTCTATGGGGCCGCGGGCGCTGTCATCGTGCCCGGCGGCGGGACCTACGGCATGGAGGCCGTGGCCCGCCAGTTCGCGCGGGATGCGAAGGTGCTGGTCGTGCGCAATGGCTGGTTCTCCTACCGCTGGAGCCAGATCATCGAGAGCGCCCACCTGACGTCGGAGGCCCGCGTGATGAAGGCGCGCCCGTCTGGCAACGCACCGCAATCGCCCTTTGCGCCCGCCCCGATCGAGGAGGTGGTGAAAGAGATCCGCGACATGCGTCCCGATGTTGTCTTCGCCCCGCATGTGGAAACGTCGGCCGGTGTCATCCTGCCCGACGACTACATCCGCGCGCTGGCCAATGCCGCGCACGAGGTTGGTGCGCTGATGGTGCTCGACTGTATCGCGTCGGGCTGCATCTGGGTGGACATGGAGGCGACCGGTGTCGACGTCCTGATCTCCGCGCCCCAGAAGGGGTGGAGCGCCTCGCCCTGTGCCGGGCTCGTAATGTTGTCGCAGCGCGGACTCGACCGGCTGGCGGAGACGGAGTCCGACAGCTTTGCCGTCGATCTCAGGAAATGGCGGCAGATCATGCAGGCCTATCTCGACGGAGGCCATGCCTACCACGCGACGATGCCCACCGATGCGCTGCGTGCGTTTCGCGACACCATGGCGGAGACGAAGGAGTACGGGTTCGGGCGCCTGCGCGAAGCGCAATGGGCGCTGGGCAATGCGGTCCGGGCGATGCTGGCCGAAAAGGGCATCCGGTCGGTCGCGGCCGAAGGTTTCGGCGCGCCGGGTGTCGTGGTGAGCTACACCGACGACCCGGAGATCCAGTCCGGCAAGCGTTTTTCCGCGGAGGGCATGCAGATCGCCGCGGGGGTCCCGCTGCAATGCGACGAACCCGCCGATTTCCGGACCTTCCGCATCGGGCTTTTCGGTCTCGACAAGCTTTACGACGTCGACGGCACCGTCGCGCGCCTTCGCCGGGTGGTGGACAAGGTGCTCTGACCTTGCGTCAGCGCACGCCCAGTCCCATCTGCATCAGCATCCGGCGCACCGGGGCCAGCGCGTAAAGCGCCTCCAGCCCCATCGCGCGCATGTCCTGCATCGGTTGCGCGCCGGCCTGGCTGACCCGGTTCAGCAGGTCGATGCCCCGCACGCGGAGCGAAATGTCCCTGTGGCGGGCCCGGTGGTAGGCCTCCAGCATCTGCGCATCCCCAAGTCCCTCGGGGCGCGCGGTCGCCAGGTCCACAAGGCTCGCCAGATCGCGCAGCGACATGTTGAGCCCCTGCGCCCCGATGGGTGGGACCACATGCGCCGCCTCTGCCATCAGCGCGACGCGCTCGCCGGCCATCCTTTCGGCCTTTTGCGAGATGATGGGCCAGATGCTGCGGCGCGAGGCCAGTTGCAGCGGGCCAAACAGGTGGCAACTGCGCGCGGTCATCTCGGCCTCGAAAGCCGGTACGTCCATCGCGTGTAGCGCCTGCGCCTTCGGTCCGTCCTCCATCCAGACCACGGCGGAGGAAGGGCGGCCCTCGTGATCGGGCAGCGGCACCAGCGTGAACGGCCCGCCGGAGCGGTGGATCTCGGTCGAGACATTGTCATGCGGGATCGGGTGCGTCACGGCAAAGGCGAGCGCCTTCTGGCCGTAGCGCGTCGTCGTGACAGCAATGCCAGCCGCCTCGCGCACCGGCGAATTCCGTCCGTCCGCGGCGATCACCAGCCGGGCGCGGATCCCCGTGCCGTCGCTGAGCCGGACCCGCGCCTCACCGGTTCGAGTAAACAGATGTTCCGTCGCAACGCCGGGACGGAAATCGACCGTGGCCAGCGCGTCCAGCCGGGCAAGCAACTCGCGTCGAAGCAGCCAGTTGGGGAAGTTCCAGCCGAAGGGCAGGTCGGAGATGTCGGAGGCACGAAAATCATGTGTCACACGCGGCTCGCCGGTCTGCCCGCCCGCATCGACGATGCGCATCACCTGCAGCGGCGTTCCGTGCGGTTCGAGCAGATCCCAGGCCCCGGCCTCGGTCAGCACCGCGCGGGCGGGTTGCAGCAGGGCAGTGCTGCGCAGGTCGGCGCCTTCGGCGTCGCGCAAGGTGACGGGTGGCGCCGGATCGACGCAGATCACCGAGAAGCCGGCGTTGCCGAACGCCGCGGCCGCCGCCAGCCCCGCGATCCCGCCGCCGGAAATCAGCACGTCGCAAGTCTGGATCTCGGCCATTTGCACCTCCCTGGCACTTCTCTGGGCGGACCGGACTGTCGGGATCGCCCTTGCGCCCCGCGTCCGGTGGGCACCGCTCACCCCCAGGTAATCAGGAGCAGTACGGCGAAAATGATCGGCACCACCGCCAGGGCCGGGACATAGATGCCGGGCACCCCGAAGGTCAACGCCGAGATCACCCAGAGACTCACGACAAGAACCAGCGCGTACCAGATATTGTCCTTGTCGCCAAAGACCAGGTCGTGTGCAATCCAGCCCAGCACGGGCACGGCGAAGAACAGGCGTTGCCACATCGGCAGCGCGCGAGCTTTTGCGGTCGATTTTCTTGCAGGAGCCATGTGAAATCCCTTTGGAGTTCTCTTCACTCTCCACATAGGTACGCCGCGCCCCGATGCGCCGCGCGAATTGTCGCAATCGGAGCCTTCAGAACAGCCGCCGCAGGAAGCCGGCGAGATCGTCGGTGTGGTGGTGGATATGCCCGGCCGGGTCCTCCGCCTCCGCCACGTGCACGGTCCGCATTCCAAGCGCATGCGGGACGGCGAGGTTGCGCGGGTCGTCCTCGAACATGGCGGCGCGTCCGGTCTGCAGGCCGTCGCGCCCGAAGACACGGTCAAAGGCCCCGCGCTCCGGCTTGGGCAGGAAATCGGCATGCTCCACGCCGTAGACCGCATCGAAGAGCCCGCCAAGTCCGCGCGCCTCGATCACCCTCTGGGCATATGGCGCACAGCCGTTGGTATAGACGACGCGTCGGCCCGGCAGATCCGCGATGCGGGCGGCCAGTTCCGGGTCAGGCTCCAGCACATCGAAGGAGATGTCGTGCACCACGGTCAGATAGGGGCCCGGGTCGACACCGTGTTCGCGCATGAGCCCGGCCAGCGTCGTGCCGTAGGTGCGCCAGTAGTGGCGGCGCAGTCTGTCGGCCTCCTCCCGTGCCACGCCGAGCGCCTCCATCACGAAGGTCGTCATCCGGATCTCGATCTGGTCGAAGAGCCGGGCGGACGGCGGATAGAGCGTGTTGTCGAGATCGAAGACCCAAGCCTCGACGTGGGAGAAATCCTGCGGAGTGACGGCAGCACGTGGCATGGCTCAAGGCTTAGGCCGCGCGGGTGCCGGGGGCAAGAGGCCGCGACGCAAGAGCGCGAATCCGAAACGCGGCTTGCCCTCGGCGGTCTCCTGTCGCTACTGTCCGGCAAGGGGAGAAAGCGGGCGTTGCAATGGCAGTGATGAAACTTGCACCGACCGATGCCTATTCGATGATCCTCGCCGCGATCGACGAAGGGATCTACAAACCCGGAGACCGGCTTGTCGAAAGCGAACTGGCCGACCGTTTCGGCGTGTCGCGGACGCCCATCCGCGAAGCGCTGCAACGGCTCGAGACGCAGTCGCTTCTGGCACGGGACGGGCGCAGCCTGATCGTCGCGTCGCTGGATCACAACCAGATGGCCGAGCTTTACATCGTGCGGCGCGAGCTGGAGGGGCTGGCCGCGAGCCTTGCCGCGCGCCACGCCACGCCCGAGGAGATCCGGCTTTTGCGCGACATGGTGACGGCAGACAATGCGTTGATGGACGATCCGGCCGCGCTGTCGCGCGCCAACCGGCGATTCCACAAGCAGATCCACCTGGCCTCGCACAACCGCTACCTCGTGCAGCAACTGGACCTCGTGCACCGGACCATGGCGCTGATGGCCACCACGTCGCTCGCGGCGCAAGGCCGTCCGAAGATCGCGCAGGAGGAACATGACGCCATTGTCACCGCGATCGAGAACCGGGACGAGGAGGGCGCGGGCAAGGCGCTGCGCGACCATATCTCGATCGCCTTCATGACGCGGCTGAAGCAGGATGCGGAGGCCCGGCTGGAGGATTGAAGGCGCCGGGTCTGGGATGGTCGGGTTCGGGGCCACGGCTCGTCGCATTCCCGATGCCGAGTGGCGCGTCGGCGGGCCGGGATACGGCGACAAGCGCCGCCCTTCGGTCCGATCCGCGCGGACGTGGGCCCGAGACGGCCGGCCATCAGCGATCCGAGCGCCGATCTCGACCGGCTTCAGGTGTCCGGAGTCGACGTCACGCCATGCTGGGTCTTGTCCCAGAAGAACGGTCGCAGGATCAGCTCGTAGAGCGCCTTGTACATCGCCACGCAGCCCATCTGGAAGTAAACCATCATCGTCGGAGTCCAGCCGAGAAGGTGGCGGTGTTCGGGTCTGCGCACCGCGGCGCAATGCAGCATGAGCGTGCAGAACTCGCAGCCGAGCAGGAACCACATCATGTCGGCATTGGCGGCCGGGCCGCCGAGCGCAAAGCCGAAGCCCAGAAAGCCGATGAAGAAGACCCAGAAGACCGGTGCAAGCAGGAACTGCGAGAGCGCAGAGAGAAAGAACACCTGAAGCCCGAGGAAACGGTAAAGGCCGAGTTCGCGGTAGAGCTGGCCCGGCTGGCGCATGTGCACGGCCCATGTGATCGCGAACCCCTTCAGCCAGCGCGACCGCTGCCTAATCCAGGGCCAGGCGTGGCAGTTCGCCTCTTCGTGCGTCACGGTCGGGATCAGCTCTGTCCGGTAGCCGGCGCGGGCGAGACGCAGGCCCAGATCGGCGTCTTCGGTCACGTTGTGGGCGTCCCAGCCGCCGAGTTCCTCCAGTTCCTTGCGCCGGAAGAACAGCGTGGTGCCGCCCAGCGGGATCACGAAGCCCAGCCGCGAGAGACCGGGCATGATCAGCCGCCACCACGTTGCGTATTCGATCGTGAAGCAACGCGAGATCCAGTTCGCCCGCGCGTTGTAGTAGTCGAGCCGCCCTTGCAGGCAGACGACCTCCGGTGCGGCCTGGTTGAAGTGGTTCACCACCTGCTCGATCTGGTCGGCTTCGGGTTCGTCCTCGGCGTCCCAGATCCCGATGATGCTGCCCCGGCAGAAATCGAGAGCGTAGTTCAGCGCCCGCGGCTTTGTCGTCAGGCCGGATCCCGCGGCCGGCACCTCGATCACGCGCATCCAGGGCGGCAACTGGGTCCGGGCCAACGTCTCGCGGGTGATCTGGTCCTGCTCCTCCAGCACCAGCACGATGTCGAGCAATGCCTTGGGATAGGTAAGCCGCGACAGCCGCCGGATCAGCGCGCCCGCGATCTCCTTTTCACGCAGCAGCGGCACCATGACGGACACGCGGGGCAGGCGGATCGGCGTGACATTGGCCGGGGGCGCATGTTTTGGCTCGCGCGCTTCGGCCCAGAGCTGTGCTGCCGCGGCTGCAAGCTTCATCGCCATCGACAGGCCCAGCGTGATGAGCGCCATCGCGGCGAGTACGGAAAAGATGGCGACGGGCGCGAAGAACAGTCCGATCACCAGCGCGGCGACAAACGTGGCAGCCAGCGCGGCGCGTATGAGCCCATTGCGCGACCAGTTCCGGCAGGACAGTTCGGGCGCCACGCGAAACTCGGCGTGCGCCGCGAGGGCGGTCTCGTGCATGGAGTCGATGCAATCGCGGATCGCATCGCTTTCTGCCAGGACGGGAAGAACCGTGAGCCGGCTTTGCCCGCGCTCCGCCATCAGCGCATCGAACCTGTCGGGATGCGCGGTGGCGACCATGAGGATATCGCCGAAATGGCGCCAGGGCACCACGAGATGGCGCAGGCAGAGATCGGGGCTGAGAAGTTCGCGCAGGGCAGGATCGGGTGGGTTCGCCCGCAGATCGGCCACGGACAGACCGTGCTGCTGCGCGAGGGCCTGCTGCAACTGGGTCTGGGTGATCAGCCCTTCGGCCACGAAGATGTCGCCAAGCTGCGCATCGATGCGGCGCTGCAAGGCCAGTCCGTGATCGAGATCGGCCTGAGTGATCGCCCCCATGTCCATGAGAATGCGGCCCAGCAGGCGCGCGTCGCGCACCGGAGGACGCAGTCGTGGCGCTGCCACGGCCCGGACAAGGCGATCAGGTTGCATGTTCACCAAAAACCACTCCGCAGGGGAGATCTTTCAACTACTCCCAAACGTGAGGAAGCTGGCAAAGAGTGTGACAGTTTGGTTAATCCGCAGTTAATGATTTCCGCGGAATTCTCTGGAATTGCTTGAAAAAAGCGGTGTCAGGCGGCCCTTTCGGCCATCGCGTCGGCAAAGCGCTGGAAAAGGTAGTAGCTGTCCTGCGGTCCCGGGCTTGCCTCGGGATGGTACTGGACGGAGAATACCGGCTTGTCCTCCATCCGAATCCCGCAATTGGACCCGTCGAAGAGCGATACATGCGTTTCGCGCACACCGGCGGGCAAGGTCTGGCTGTCGACCGCAAAGCCGTGGTTCATCGATGTGATCTCGACCTTGCCGGTCTCCATGTCGCGCACGGGGTGGTTCGCGCCGTGATGGCCGTGGTTCATCTTGACGGTCTTCGCGCCAAGCGCCAACGCCAGCATCTGGTGGCCGAGGCAGATCCCGAAGACCGGCAGGTCCCGCTCCAGCACGGAGCGGATCATCGGCACGGCGTAGCTTCCGGTCGCCGCCGGGTCGCCGGGGCCGTTCGACAGGAACACGCCGTCGGGCTCGTGAGCCAGCACCTCCTCAGCGGTGGCGGTGGCGGGCAGGACGGTCACGTCGCAGCCCACCGAACTCAGGCACCGCAGGATGTTGCGCTTGGCGCCGTAATCCAGTGCGACGACCTTGTACTTCGGCGCCTCCTGCGTGCCGAACCCGGCTGGCCAGGCCCAGCGGGTCTGGTTCCAGCGATAGGATTGGGCACAGGTCACCTCGCGCGCGAGGTCCAGCCCCTCGAGGCCGTGGAAGCTCCGTGCCGCCTGCACCAGCGCGGCCGTGTCGAAATCGCCATCCGGATCGTGCGCCAGCGTGACATGGGGCGCGCCGAGGTGCCGGATCGCGCGGGTCAGGCGGCGCGTGTCGATTCCCCCGATGGCGATGCGGCCTCTCGACGCCAGCCAGTCGGAAAGGGGTTGCGCGGACCGCCAGTTCGAAGGCGTCGTCGGCATCCACTTCACGACCATCCCATCCGCAACCGGATCGGACGTTTCGTCGTCGTCGGGGTTCACGCCCACATTGCCGACATGCGGAAAGGTGAAGGTCACGATCTGACCGGCATAGGAGGGATCGGTCATGATTTCCTGGTAGCCGGTCATGGCGGTGTTGAAGCATAGTTCCGCCGTGGTCTGGCCGGTCGCGCCGAACCCCTGACCGTAGAACAGCGTTCCGTCGGCGAGGGCGAGACAGGCGGTCGGGCGCGGCTGGGTCATGGCGGAAGACCTTCGGAAATCTGGGTAAATCTGCGCGAACCTAATGTGAGGCGACCAAAGGGTCAAGCCCCGGTCAAAATTGTGTTCCCCTTGAATTACAATCGGTTACCCGAAGCCAAGGGAGTTGCCTGCGGCTCCGGTTTTCACTATGTTCCCCGACTTACGGCCTCACACTCAAGAGGTCCGTCAGGGGTGATGAACCATGAGCGAATTGCGCAGCCGCGTCTCCGAGGCGCTGAAGCAGGCAATGAAGGACAAGAATGCAACGCGTCTGTCGACGTTGCGGCTGATCAATGCCGCGATAAAGGACCGCGACATTGCCGCCCGGGGGGAGGGGCGCGACAATGGTGTGGATGACAACGAAGTGCTTGCAATCCTTGGCAAGATGACCAAGCAGCGCCAGGAGAGCGCCCGCGCCTACGAGGAAGGCGGGCGGCTGGATCTGGCCGAACGCGAACGGACGGAGATCGCGATCATCGAGGAATTTCTCCCTCGGCAGCTCGACGACAAGGAGGTTGCCAAGGCAGTGGAGGCCGCCATCGAGGAAATCGGTGCCGAAAGCGTGCGCGACATGGGGCGTGTGATGAGCGTGCTGAAGTCGAAATACACGGGGCGGATGGATTTCGGTGCCGTGGGTCCGGTGGTGAAGGACCGCATCTGCTCCTCAAACGTCGGCGGCCGGACCCGCTAACGCTGCCGAATGGCGCGGGACAGGTCGTCGAAGAGCGCGATCCGCTCCTCTTCGGACAGAAACGCCCCGATCTCCACTTCGCGGCCTTTGCCGCTCAGCGTCACGTAATGGGGAACCGGACCCTCGTCGTCGTACTTGCTGACTGTCGTCCAGTAGCGATTGCAGTCCCATTCCCGTTGGCCCCCGCCGGGGTCGGTACGGGTGAGCCGTGCCGTATCTCCGTCGAGGGTCAGAACCTCCAGAATCTGTCGCGCCCGGTGATTGCGCTGCAGCGCGAAATAGAGCCCCCAGACCGCCAGCAGCAGGAACGGGAGCAGTCCCCAGAGGATGGGTGACCCCAGAAGCGGCAACGTGGGGATCAGGATCAGGGTAAAGGTCGTCAGGACGAACGCAGCCATTCCGCGGGCAGGCAGGCTTTCATGCGGCCACAGGCGCATTTCCTGCACGGGGTCGGAAGGGGCGGTGGTCCAGTGGTACGGCATTGTCTTGCAAGGTCGTGCGCATTGCTTTGCTGCGTCGAAGATAGTGCGCAGGCGACTGCGCGACCATGTCGAAATTTGACGCAGCCATGACGCGAATGCGAGACATCCGTTCCCAGTCCGATCCGGAGCGATCATGGGCGCGGCGACCATCATCGAAGCGCTCATTCCGCCTGACCCGAGACCCGTGGCCCAAGCCGGCCGGCTCCAAGAGTGGTGACATCCACCCCGTAAAAAAGGCCCCGGAGAGGATCTCCGGGGCCTTGTCGGTGTCGAGCGATCCGCGCGTCAGTGCGCGTGTTGCTTGTCCCATTCTTCCTGCTTTGGCAGGGTTTCGAACGTGTGCTCCGGCGGCGGGCTGGGAAGGGTCCATTCCAGCGTGTCCGCATACTCGTTCCAGGGGTTGTTCTCGGTCACCTTGGCGCCGCGGAGCAGCGTGTAGGCGACGATCCCGAAGAACAGCAGGAACGAAGCGAAGGAGAGATAGGCGCCGAGCGACGACCAACCGTTCCAGTAGGCGAACGCCTCCGGATAATCGATGTAGCGGCGGGGCATGCCCTGACGGCCCAGGAAGTGCTGGGGGAAGAAGGTCAGGTTCGCACCGACGAACATCATCCAGAAGTGGACCTTGCCCCACAGTTCGGGATACATGCGGCCGGTCATCTTGGGCAGGTAGAAGTACATGCCGGCGAAGATGGCGAAGACCGCGCCGAGGCTCATCACGTAGTGGAAATGCGCCACAACGTAGTAGGTGTCGTGGTAGTAGCGGTCCACGGCGGCCTGCGACAGAACGATTCCGGTCACCCCGCCCACGGTAAAGAGGAACAGGAAGCCGAGCGCCCAGAGCATCGGTGTCTTGAACTCGAGCGAGCCGCCCCACATCGTGGCGATCCACGAGAAGATCTTCACCCCCGTCGGCACCGCGATGACCATCGTCGCCAGCATGAAGTAGGCCTGCTGGTTCAGCGACATGCCCACCGTATACATGTGGTGCGCCCAGACCACGAAGCCCAGTGCGCCGATCGCGATCAGCGCCCAGACCATGGGCAGATAGCCAAAAACCGGCTTGCGCGAGAAGGTGGCGATCACGTGACTGATGATCCCGAAGCCGGGCAGGATCACGATGTAGACCTCCGGATGGCCGAAGAACCACAGGATGTGCTGGTAGAGCACCGGATCGCCGCCACCGGCCGGGTCGAAGAAGGTGAAGCCGAAGTTGCGGTCCATCAGCAGCATGGTGATTGCGCCGGCCAGAACGGGCAGGGACAGCAGGATCAGCCAGGCGGTGACGAAGATCGACCACGAAAACAGCGGGACCTTGAAGAGCGTCATGCCCGGCGCCCGCATGTTGAGGAAGGTCGTGATCATGTTGATCGCGCCGAGGATCGAGGATGCACCCGACACGTGCACGGCGAAGATCGCGAGATCCATCGACATGCCGCCTTCGTTCACCGAGAGCGGCGGATAAAGCACCCAGCCCACGCCGGACCCCGCCTGGTCGTTGCCGCCGGGCGAAAGCACGGAGCAGACAGCCAGCGTCGTCCCGGCCACGTAGAGCCAGTAGCTGAGGTTGTTCATCCGCGGGAACGCCATGTCCGGCGCACCGATCTGCAACGGCATGAAATAGTTGCCGAAACCGCCGAACAGAGCCGGGATCACGACAAAGAACATCATCAGGATGCCGTGGCCGGTGACCAGGACGTTCCAGAGGTGGCCGTTGGGCGTGCATTCCGCAGACGACTGGATGAGGCGCGCGCCTTCGAGGCACATGTACTGAACGCCCGGGCTCTGCAGCTCCATGCGCATGTAGATCGTGAAGGCCACCGAAATGAAGCCCGCGAGGGCCGAGGTGACCAGGTAGAGGATACCGATATCCTTGTGGTTCGTGGACATGAACCAGCGGGTAAAGAATCCCCGCGTGTCTTCGTGTTCGTGCCCGTGAACGGCTGCGTCTGCCATATGGCTTGCCTCCTGCTGACAATCCTGGGAGCACGGCAATATTCTTGCGGCCGCGCACCGATTCAAGTTGCGTTTTAGAATGCGGCGGCGCTGCGTTCAATGAGCGATCCTGCCGCAGGGACGGAAAGATTGTCGCGGGCCAACAGGTTCGGTGGACCCGTTTCGGCAAAAGCCTTTACTACGGCGACCGGATGGACCGGGGTGCGTGACATGGATTTCCACGCCCGGTTGTGGTCATCTGTTACCAGTGGTCAAGATCATGTGCACAAATTTCTGTCATGCGCAAAGATCGTTTCCCGTGGCTGTCTTCTGCTGCTCGACCCGCCCGGCACGAATTGGAACCGATGCGACGCGGGAGGTGCCATGGCAAACGAACCTGCCCCGTCAGCGCAGAGCGTCCGCTACGACTGAACAGGCACGGCCTTGGGCGGCGCGAAAACAGGTGCGAAGTTCCTTTTCAGCGCCACGTCCAGATCGCCCATCGTGACCGGTAGACCGAGGTCAACCAGGCTGGTCACCCCGTGTTCGGCGATGCCACAAGGCACGATGCCCGAGAAATGTTCCAGGTCCGGTTCCACGTTGATGGAGATGCCGTGGAAGCTCACCCATTTGCGCAGCCGGATGCCGATGGCGGCGATCTTGTCCTCCGCCGGTGTGCCGTCCGGGCGACAGGGCTTTTCCGGGCGGCGAACCCAGACCCCCACGCGCCCGTCGCGGATCTCGCCCGTGACGTTGAAGTCGGCCAGCGTTGCGATGACCCAATGCTCCAGTTGCTGGACGAAGCGGCGGACGTCGCGGCCCCGCGCGCCGGCATCGAGCATCACGTAGACAACGCGCTGTCCGGGGCCGTGGTAGGTATATTGACCGCCGCGCCGGGTCTGGTGCACCGGGAAGCGGTCGGGGTCGGTCAGGTCCTGCGGCCGCGCGGACGTGCCGGCCGTGTAGAGCGGGGGATGCTCCAGAAGCCAGATGCATTCGTCGGCGTGTCCCTGCGCGATGGCGGCAGCACGGTCCTCCATGAAGTCGACAGCCTGAGCGTATGGCGTGAGCCCGGGCGAGGTGATCCATTCGACCATGTTCAGAATTCCGATCGCTGCAGGGTACGTGCCGCCACCGACGCAATCCTGCAGCGATGGATCGGAGCGCCTATTGCGGGCCTAGAGGGGGTGAAGACGTTTTTGATTGCCATCAAATGCGGACCGGACCTGTTCCCTGGAACTGACTCCATGCATCATGGCGCACCGTGCGCCGGGAAACCAGATCCACTGCATGACGCCGGGCCTCGCGGGCACGCTTGGACGGGGCAGGCAACTCAAGCCGCCTCGGCCAGCACCTTTTCCAGCATTCTCGCGTAATTCTGCGGGCCCTGAGCGCCGGTTACGAGGTACTTCTCTGCGAATATCATCGAAGGCACGCCGGAAATCCCGTTCTCCATCCACACCGCTTCCTCGGCTCGCACCGCCTTGGCATGGGATTTGGAGGCCAGCGCCTCGGCCGCGGCGGTCCTGTCGAGACCGACCTCCTCGGCGATGTCGAGCAGCACCGACTCATCGGATACATCGCGGTGGTCGGTAAAATGCGCCTTGAAAAGCGCCAGTTTGAGGGGATGCTGGCGCCCCTTCGTTGCTGCATGGTCAAGCAGTTGGTGCGCCTTGAAGCTGTTCACGATCCGCATGTCGTCGGCAAAGTTGAACTCGAACCCCAGTGCAGCGCCGATGTCCTGCAATTGCTTGCGGTTCTGCGCCGATTGCGCGGGCGTGGCGCCATACTTGCGCTGAATATGCTCGGCCATGTTCTCGCCTTCAGGCGGCATTTTCGGATTGAGTTCAAAGGGATGCCAGCGCACACGCGCACCCGCGCCGGTCCTGGCCAACGCTAGTTCAAGCTGTTTGTATCCGACGATGCACCACGGACACATCACGTCCGAGATGATATCGACCTGTACGGTGGGGGGTGAGCTGTCCTGTGTCATGACACCCGACATTGGGAGCGAGTGCGACATTTTCAAGCGCTGTGATGCAGGTCACGCCCGTCCTGTCAAGTCTGGTATTAAATCTGTGACCAAACCACGCGCCTGTGATAATGTGGATACAGCTGCTCAATTATTTATTGCTCGAGGAGAGTGTCATGAAACCCAAGTATTTTGCGACCGCGCTTGTCAGTGCTGCTCTGATAGCCGGACACGTGCAAACCGCTTCGGCCGATGCCGGGGATTTCATCGGTGGGGCCATCATTGGAGGGCTCATCGGCTCCCAGATCCAGAAGAACAACCAGCGCCGGCGGACGACGACGACCTATCGCTCGACCCGTCAGCGCATTCCCGCCACGCAGGAGGGACGCCAGATCCAGACGTCGCTCAATTATTTCGGGTTCAACGCGGGCCGCGTGGACGGTCAGCTCGGGCGCCAGTCGAAATCGGCCGTCTCCTCTTACCAGGCGCATATGGGATATCCGGCCACCGGAAATCTGACGGTGTGGGAGAAGGATTTTCTTCTCAATTCCTATGATCGTGCACAGGCGGGTGGCGCGGCCACCATGCAGTTGATCGCCGCCAACCCGCAGGGGCCACGCGGCCTGCTGCACGTCTACCGCAATCAGATGGCCGGTACCGCCCAGCCCACGGTGCCGGTGGCTGTGCCCAACACCGTTGTCACGACCGTTCCGGCCCAGACCGGCACGGTCGTTACCGTCGCCCCGGCGCCGGCACAGGAGCAGGCACAAGCGCCTGTCGCGACATTCGCTTCGACCGAAAGCGACGATGGCGCCCTGCCGAACTTCCTCGGGAGCTCGCAGTCCGTGTCGCTGGCCAGCCATTGCAACGGGGTCTCGCTGCTGACCAACACCAATGGCGGCTTTACCACCGTCTCCAACATGACCGACCCGCATTTCGCGCTGAACGAGCAGTTTTGCCTGGCGCGGACCTATGCGATCAAACAGGGCGAAGACATGACAGCGAAGCTCGCCAATGTGTCGCCGGGTCAGATTTCTAGTCAATGCGCCGCCTTCGGTCCTGCGATGAAGGATCAGATCGCCGCGTTGTCGCTCCAGTCGCGTGACGACGTGGTGCGCGCGACCTCGAACTTCATCCTGTCGACCGGAATGTCGCCGGCGGATCTTTCGGGCACGGCGAAGATCTGCCTTTCCTCGGGCTACCGCACGGACGAACTCGATGTCGCCATCGCGTCGAGCCTCATGCTGGTCGCGCTGGGCGAGCAGGTCTATGCGGAACTGCTGGGCCACCACCTGAGTCAGGGCTTCGGAGTGTCCAAGCGCCCCGACCTCGCGCGCAGCTGGTATCAGATGAGCACAGATGCGCTGGACAACGGGTCGACGGCCGTCTTTGCGCCGGGTCAGCCGGAGCGGGCAGGGCTCCTGAAACAGGCGGCGCTGAGCCTGTCGGGTGGGGCGTCGTCGCCGGAAAACAACCCTCAGCCGGTCTCCACGCTCCCGAGCTTCGGCAGCGGCAGCAACTGACCGGACCTGGACCGTAACATCGCCGCGGCCGCTCGTTCGAACGGCCGCGGTTTTTTGTGCGGTGAGCGCTCAATTTGCGCTTGAGATGCGCTTCGGCTTTGGCTACACCGCGCGAGCCTACCTGATCACGTGCGGTCGTGGCGGAATTGGTAGACGCGCAGCGTTGAGGTCGCTGTGGGGTAACACCCGTGGAAGTTCGAGTCTTCTCGACCGCACCATTTCACATTTCAGGGCGTTCGGCTCGAAAATCCGCAAGCGACAGCCTTGTTCAGTGGCAGCAGACCCTTCTGCGATCTCAAGCGTGCGGCGTGCCGGTTCTGATCCGTTTGATGGCCGGCAGTTGGCTTCGCTGTGATGAAACGCTCGGTTTCAGGCCTGTGAGTTCAAGCCCGGATTTCCCGGGCTGTTGAACGACACTATCAGGACCAGCGGATCTCGGTTGCCCAGATCAGGGACGTGCGCGGCCAGATTATGCGGCCGCGCCAAGGTCCCAGGCGCGTCTTGTCAGTCGACGGTGGAGCCGGTGTCCTCTTGCGCCATGTGCATCCGCCGTTTGACGCGTGCCCCGATCAGGATCGGCAGGACGAAGCCCACAATCGCGACGGTCCAGAGCCCGATGGCGAGCGGCGAGGCAACGAGCGACCACCAGTCCCCGTCGGCGATATTGACCGCGCGGCGCATGTTGACCTCCATCTCGTTGCCGAGCAGCGTGCCGAGGATGATCGGCACCAGCGGCACGTCGAGCTTGCGCAGGACCCAGCCCATGATCCCGAACAGCACCATCACGACGAGGTCGAAGCTCGACCCGGAAATGCCATAGATCCCGACGAAGGAAATCATCGCGACGATCGGCATCAGGATTCGCGGCGGTACCAGCAAGACGCGGGTGAACAGCCCGACCATCGGGATGTTCATCGCCAGCAGCATGAAGTTCCCGATGAAAAGAGCCGCGATCAGGCCCCAGACCACGTCCGGGTTCTGGGTGAACAGCAAAGGACCCGGAGTGATGTTGAGCGCGAGCAGCACGGCCAGCAGCACGGCGGTCGTTCCCGACCCGGGCACCCCCAGCGCCAGCATTGGCACCAGAGCACCCCCGGCGGCGGCGTTGTTGCCGGCTTCGGGCGCGGCAACCCCCCGGGGATCGCCCTTGCCGAAGGTGCCCTTGCGGTCAACCAGCCGCTTTTCCATCGAGTAGGAGATGAAGGAGCCCAGTGACGCACCGGCCCCGGGCAGAACCCCCGCGATGAAGCCGAGCACAGTCGTACGGCCCATCGTCGGGATGCAGGAGCGGATCATCGACCAAGGCGGGGTGATCCGCCCGATCTTTACCTGCGGCTTGTGCGAGATGTCCTGGTCCGTGCCACGATGCTCAAGGAAGATGAACACCTCCGACAAGGCAAACAGCCCGACGATGGCGACGAGGAAATCGATCCCGTCATAAAGATGCACCTCGCCGAAAGTGAATCGCGGCACCCCGGTCTGGGTGTCGACGCCGATCATGGCGAGCCCGAGCCCGAGGGCGGCGGCAAAGGCTGCCTTGGCCTGGTTCGTGGAGGAGATCCCGCCCAGGGTCATGAAGGCGAGCGCGAAGAGCGCGAAGTATTCCGCCGGTCCGAACAGCAGCGCGACCTTCACCAGCTGCGGGGCCAGCAGGACAAGGCCCCACGTGGCGAAGAAGGCGCCCACGAAAGAGGCGATGCCCGAAAGCGCCAGCGCCTCGCCGGCCTGGCCCTTCTGCGCCATCGGGTAGCCGTCGAGGCAGGTCATCATGGCCGGCTCGTCACCCGGAATGTTCAGCAGGATCGAACTGATCCGCCCGCCATACATGGCGCCATAGTAGACCGAGGTCAGCAGGATCAGCGAGGGCGTCGCCCCGAGCCCGAGCGTGAAGGCGAGCGGGATCAGGATGGCCACGCCGTTCGAGGGCCCGAGTCCCGGCAGCGCTCCCATGATCGTGCCCAGAAAGCAGCCCATGAGCGCAAGCCCGAGATTCTGCCAGGTGAGCGCGATCGCGAAGCCGTCGGCAAGGCTGGACAGGGTTTCCATAGTGCTCTCCTCAGAATCCGAGTGGGCCCTTGGCCAGGCTCAAGCCCAGCACGAGGCGGAAGATGACGTAGATGCCGACAGAGGTGGCGATGCCGATCACCACGCTTTCAAGCGGTTTCGAGCCCAATCTCCACGTCAGATAGGTCGCCGCGACGGCCGTTGCGATGACGAATCCCGCGATGGGCAGCAGTTCCGCATAGGCGAACATGACCACCGCGGCGAGTGCGATTTCTGCCAGCCTGCCGAAGGCGGGCCAGTGCGGCGCCGGGTCGGGTTTCAGCAGGAAATAGATGGACGACAGCCCCATGATGACGGCGATCACGTAGGGAAATGCCTTGGGCCCGACGGCATCGGTCAAGAAGCTCTCCTCGATGATCGAGGCCTGCCAGGCAAAGAAAATCGCGAGGACCAGGCCGATCCCGCCGAATACACGGTCGCTCATATGCTCTCCTCCGGATGATTCGGACCCGCCGCGGCGGGCGAGGGCCGGAGGAGAACCAACCCCCGGCCCGGTGGCGTCACTTCAGGATACCGATTTCGCGGGAGAGGTCCTGAATGCTCTGCACGGACTCCGCGACGAAGGTCTCGAACTCCTCTCCATGCAGGTTGAGCGGGGCGAGGCCATTCGCCTTCATGATCGCCTGCCATTCGTCGCTGTCATAAAGCGTGTCGAGTTGCGTGACCCAGTACTCGTAGGCGGCATCGCTCATTTCGCCCGGCGCGTAGAAACCGCGCCAGTTCGCGCCGATGGCGTCGATCCCCTGTTCCCGTGCAGTCGGAAACTCGGCGAATTCGCCTTCGAGCCGCTCGGGCGCCAGAACGGCCACGACCTTGATGTCGCCCGACTCGACGAAGCCCTGCGCTTCGGACAAATCGCCCGTGAAGGCCTGCAAGGACCCGGCGAGCAGTTGCGTCACCGCCTCGCCACCGCCGGCGAAGGCGATGTACTTGACCTGGCGCACGTCCTCGATCCCGGCGGCGCGTGCCGCGATCAGCACCTTGAGGTGATCCCAGCCGCCCACGGCGGAGCCGCCACCGATGGCGATGGATTTCGGATCGGCCTTCATCGTCTCCATCAGGTCGGTCAGCGTGTTGATCTCGCTGTCGGCGGCCACGGCGATCACGCCATAATCCGCGCCGACCGAGCCCAGCCAGCGGACCTGGTCCATCGTGTTGCCGGGATAGGCGTTCTGCGCCAGCCGTGTCGCGGTGGCCGACGAGGCCGCGACGATCAGGTCGTTGTCGTCGGCACGCTTGTTGACCACCTCGGCAAAGGCCACGCCGCCGCCGCCGCCGGAGAGGTTCACGACCTGCATGGTCGACGGGATCAGGCCCAGGTCCTGCAACGTCTTGCCCACCTGCCGGCAGGTGAAGTCCCATCCGCCGCCCGGGTTGGCCGGTGCGATGCACTCGGGCGTTTCCGGCGTGAAGTCCTGTGCCGCCGCGGCGCCGACAAGGGCGAGGCTGGCCACAGCGGCCGCCAGCGCGGGATAGAGTCTGGATTTCAATGACATGGACAATCCTCCCTGTGATATCCGTTCCCCCGCCCGGATTGGTCCGGATCGTTCGGGGCATTACCACTTCAAGCTGTCACGATGTCACATCATTGACAACATCAGACACGCGACCTGCAGCAGCAAATCCGACGGGTGTGAATGACTCCGCTCGCGATCAGGCGAACTTGCCGCCGTCCTTTCGCGCCGAAAGCGCCCCGGACACCTGGCCGCGATACTTGGCGCGGCGGCGCGCGGACAGCAGGTTCGTCGGCAAGACCAGCCCGATGAGCGCCGGCCAGAAGGTGCGGCGAAAACCCTGCCCGGGGCTGTGCTTCTCGATCACGTAGTAGCGCGACCTTGCCATCTGGTACCCCTTCCAATGTGCGGTCGCGGCGACCCTGGGCGAGCCTGTGCCCTGGGCATGCGTCACGCGGGCCGAAGGAAGGTGCCAGAGTTCGTGGCCCGCCTCGCGGATCCGGCAGCAGATCTCGTGATCCTCGTGATAGAGGAAGATCGCCGGATCGAAGCCGCCGACCTCTTCGAAGACTGCGCGCGGCATGAAGAGGGCGGCGCCGGAAAGCACCGGCATCCGCCCGGCCCGGTCCGGTGCGGGCCGCTGCAAGTCGGGTATCGGAAGGACCGAGGACATCTTGAGTCGCGCACGACCCTTCGCGTCGGAGATCAACGGGTTGGCCGCTCCGAGAGCGGGGCGCATATCCGCCTCACGCTCCAGCGCGTCCAGCGCACCGGTTTCGAGCCGGGCGTCGGGGTTCAGGAACAGCAGGAACTCGGATTCCGCCCTGGCTGCACCAAGGTTGCAGGCCCGCCCGAAGCCGATGTTCTGCGCGCTCCTCACAAGGCTGACATTGGGCCGGCCGTCGACCAGCCGGGCGGTGTCGTCGGTACTGGCGTTGTCTACCACGATGACCTGCGTGTCCGGCGGGACCGACTCCAGCATGCCGGCGATCACCTGCGCGCTGTTGTACGTCACCGTGATGACTGTCGTTCGTGAACTCATGCCCCGCCCGCCGGGTTGTTTGCAGAGCCGCAGTCCGCGTCTCCGGCAGCCCTTCATGCCTGGGTGCGCATAAAGACCTGTTCGCCCGTCGCCGCAAGGGAGATGTTCCGAATGGCAACATCACGCGCAGTAATCGGGCGCACCGGAACAAATGTTGAGCATCGGTCCGCCTACCGGAAGTCTACAGGTGTGGAAGCCCGCTCAGCATTGGCGGGTCGCACGCAATGTGTCCAGGGTGGTCGCGTCGGGGGTGTTGCCGCAGTGCCGCATAAACCCCAAGGTTGGGTTCTTACCCAGTGGTCAACCATACGGATCAGAATGGACTGAGGTCGTGGACTCTACTGAAAGTTGCCAAGTGACGCTACGACAGACATAGTGGAGGTGTCGGACCGGAAACGGAAAATCACGACAAACAGCAGCACTAGGACAGGGACAGTGCACAATGCCTGAAGAAATCTATGTCGTCGCCTACGAAAGCGATGAACGACCGCAAGCGCTCGATTACGCCACTGCGCAGGCGCTGAAGTCTGGCGCGAAACTTCACATCATCCATGTGCTCGAATGGTCGCCCTATTCCTTCCTCACGCCGGAAGAGATCGAGGAGCGGCATGCGCGGCGTCAGGCCGAGCTTGCACGGGCGCAGGAACTCATCATCCACCCCGCGCTGGAGCGTGTTCGGGCGACCGGTGTCGTGGCCGACGGCGAGATACGCCACGGATCGGTTGTCGAAATCGTCACCGACACCGCCCGAAAGGTCGGAGCCTCGATGATCTTCGTCGGACGTGCGGGGACCAATACGCTCGGCGCGCGAATCTTCGGATCGGTCCCTCTCGGGCTGGCGCAGATCGCACCTGTCCCAACCGTCATCGTGCCTTGAGGGAGTTGAACATGCGTGCAATCCAATATCTGGCGGCCATCGCCGCCCTGCTTTTCGCCGCGGTCCCCGCGTCCGCGCAATCCGTCGACGAAACCATCAACCGCATCTTTGCTGACTATACGGGGTGGTATGTCGGCTTCATCTTCGCGCCGATTCCGGGCACGAGTTTCTCGTGGATCGCCATGTGGCTGGTCATCGCCGCACTGATCTTCACCTTCTATTTCGGATTCATCCAGATCAAGGGCTTCTGGCACTCGATCAAGCTGGTGCGGGGCGACTACTCCGATCCCAATGACGCGGGCGAGGTCAGCCACTTCCAGGCACTCGCCACCGCGCTTTCGGGCACGGTGGGTCTGGGCAACATCGCCGGTGTCGCCGTGGCGGTCAGCATTGGCGGGCCAGGTGCGACCTTCTGGATGGTCATCGCCGGTCTCTTCGGGATGGCCACGAAATTCACCGAGTGTACGCTGGGTGTGAAGTACCGCAACGAGTACCCGGATGGCACCGTCTCGGGCGGACCCATGTACTACATCGTCAAGGGCTTCAACGAGCGTGGACTGCCGGGCGGACCCATCCTTGCGGTCCTGTTCTGCGTCTTCACGATCCTTGGTGCGCTGGGTGGCGGCAACATGTTCCAGGCCAACCAGGCGCACGCCCAGATCTCCGGTGTCGTCGGAGACTACCCGGGCTGGATCACCGGGCTTGTGCTGGCGGGCGTCGCCTTTGCCGTCATCGTGGGTGGCCTCAAGTCCATCGCCCGCGTGACCGAAAAGGTCGTTCCCTTCATGGGCATCTTCTATGTCGTCGTGTCGCTGATCATCCTTGCGATGAATGCCGACATGATCGGCTGGGCCTTCGGTCAGATCTTCCTGGGCGCCTTTACCGGCCTCGGGGTCGTTGGCGGGTTCACCGGGGCGCTGATCCAGGGTTTCCGGCGCGCGGCCTTCTCGAACGAAGCCGGCATCGGTTCGGCTGCGATCGCGCACTCCGCGGTCCGTACGAAGGAGCCGGTGACGGAGGGCTATGTCGCGCTGCTGGAGCCGTTCATCGACACGGTCGTCATCTGCACGATGACCGCACTGGTGATCGTCATCACCGGCGTTCTGAACCTCGACCCGGAAACCGGACTCTATATCTGGAACTCGGACGCGGGCCGGATCGCGACGGAGGGCGGTGTGTCGGGCGTTCAACTGACCTCGGCTGCCTATGCCAAGGCCTTCAGCTGGTTCCCGGTGTTGCTCGCCGTGGCAGTCGTTCTCTTTGCCTTCTCCACGATGATCTCGTGGTCCTACTACGGGCTGAAGGCATGGACCTACCTCTTCGGAGAGGGTCACGCGAAGGAGATCGTCTTCAAGGTGCTCTTCTGCCTGTTCATCGTGATCGGGGCGTCGGCCAACCTCGGCCCGGTGATCGACTTCTCCGACGCGATGCTCTTCTCGATGGCGATCATCAACATCATCGCGCTCTACCTGCTGATGCCGATCGTGAAGCGTGAGCTGGCGAGCTATGTCGAGCGTCTGCGCTCCGGCGAGATCAAGCGGTACAAGAGCTGACCGCATGTTCGGGCGCGCCTGGCCTTGTCCTGGCGCGCCCGCTTTCACTGGCTGATCGCCACGGCCACACGACCGTTTTCCGCACAAGGACAGGTTCGGCTTTCGCGGTGGTTCGGCAGGGCACCGTCAGATCCGGGTGTTCACTTCCCGCCAGAGAGCGTCATAGGCTTTCGCGGCATTGCTCTTTGGCGCATAGGTCGCAACCGGCGCGCGGTGAATCCCCATCTTCTCGATATCGCTTGCAAAGGGTACCGTGGTCGTGAGGAACCTCTTGCGGTGTGCCGTCCGCATCCGATCCTCCGTCTCCGCGTGCAATTTCTTGCGCTGTTCCACCATCGAGAAGAACGGCAACAGTTTCTTGCGCGGAAGCTTCTCGGCCTTGAAGAACGCGACCAGCTGTTCGAACGTCCGTTCCGACAGCGTCGTCGGGACCACGGGCACCACGATCGCATCGGCCGCGCGGAACACGTTCTCCGACAGGGTCGAGATGTTGGGCGGGCAATCGAGCAGGATGATGTCGTAGTCGCCCTTGACCGATTTCAGCGCCTTCTTGAGCCGTGACCGGCTGCTCTTCATCCGCGACAGGAAGATGTCGAAATCCCGGAACGTGAGGTTGGCCGGCAGAATGTCGAGGTTGTCGAAATCGCTGCCCCGGATCGCCTTGGTGAACCGTTCGACGTCCTTGAAGAACCGCGCCTCCTTGAGTTTCTTTGACGGTTTCACCCGGAAATAGAAACCGGAGGCGGCTTGGGGGTCGAGATCGCAGAGCAAGACGCGCGCACCGTGTCGCGCAAAGGCATGCGCCAGATTGACCGAGGTGGCGGTCTTGCCTACGCCGCCCTTGTTCGAATAGCAGGCTATGATCTTCATTTCTCGGGCCTTGCCTCGTGGAACAGGGTCTGGAAACCTTTTCGCGTGTCCGGCGAATTGAAGCCGCGCAGCTTGTCCACCACGTGGGCCCGTTCCTCCAGCTGTTTCTGGTGAAGCACGGTGATCAGCGCGCCGACGCTGCTCGCCATGGCGAAATCATGGGGATCCTCGTCACCGCCGAGCTCGTTCACGAAGCCCTGCAACGCTTCCTGCTGTACCGAGGAATCGTTGAAGTCGCCCAGCGTCTCCTGCAGCTTTTTCAGCGCCTTCACCAGCCGCTTCAACGCTTTCTGGTCGAACAGCGGGGCAAAGAGCTCCATCGCATAGCGCAGCTTCTTGCAGTGGATGCGCAATTCGTGCACCCGCTCGTCGGGCGTGGCATCGTCGATGCCGGCGCCGATCTTGCAGACCTTCCTGTAGCGTTTCCAGATCAGCCCTTGCGAATAGTCGAGCACGGAATGATCAGCTTCGGGGCCGGGCAACAGGCCTTCGGGGTGGTCGAACCGCGCGATCAGATCGGCGATTTCCTTGCGGTAGGACTTGCTCCCGAGATGTTTCGCAAGCCGTGCCTGTTCCGTTGCGCGGTCATGGGCAAAGCGGTCGAAAAGCATGTCCAGCCCCGGACGCATCGACCTGGGCACGAGGCTCAGATAGCGGTCGCGTTCGAGAAGGTAGACATCGAGGTCGCGCAGTGGACCGGTCCGGGCCATCAGGTTGCCAAGGCGGAGTTTCAATTCTTCGGTCTGCTCCGGCGCGTAGACGCCCTTGAACAGGCTCACCACCGACCGGACCTTTCGCAGTGCGACGCGATAATCGTGCAGGAATTCCGTGTCGTGGTCCGCTATGGTGCCGGCCTCGTTCTGCCGCGCGACGCCCAGATGCGCGCGGATGAGCGCGTTGGCCACCGAAAACGCGCTATCCGTCGGGGCCATTTCGACCGCCGGCCTCGAGGTATAGCGCGCCTTCTTGGGGAACAACCGCTCGGCCATGGCGCCGAAACCCGCAGCGCCTTCCACCTCGTTTTCGGCCAGATGGGTGCGCAGCAGCCTGAAGGCCTTGTCGTATCCGCGGATGCGCTGGATCGTTGCAAGGCTCACGCGGCGCTTGCCGGACCCGGTGAGTGTCCAGAGCTCGCACCGCGCCTGCGTCTTGCGCTCGTCGTCCAGCATCGCCAGCGGGCGCAGCGTGAATTTACCCTCGCCGATCGGCAGCAGCGTACGCAGCGGGGAGACGATCTCGCGCAGTTCTGTCGCCACGGGCCCGCTCGCCATGTCGGCGACGAAGCCGGGTTGCGACGCGAAGTCCTGCTGCAGCGGTCCTTCCTCTCCGCGAAAGAGGACAAGTTGCCCGGCGCAACCGATCAACAACGCGCCCGCACCCGCAACCTCGCCGTCGAACGTGTCGTAGAGAACGTAGTCCCCGACGGTGTCTTCGGCGGTCGGCTCGACCGTCCGATTGCCCAGTTTGGCGCCGGGCGTCCCGCTGCTCGCCGTGTCCTCTGCCACGATCGTCTCTGACGGCGCGTGCATCATGTTTCCAAGCCCCTGAGTGTCATGGCGTTTTTCCTGCTCGTTCATGGCGGTTCGCATCCGCGCTGTTGTTGTTGCCGCCTGGATCTTCGCCATGACAACGAAATCCACAGGACCTGTTTCCGTTTGATGGCGGCCACAATGTCATGAATGCAGCATGAGGCGCAATCCCGAGTTGTCGCACCGCTATCCGCAGATCGCGGGCTTGCGTGCGGTCGTTCCGGTCGTCGCCCGACCGCTCCCGCAACGCGGCGGCCAGTTTCAGCCCATCACGACCCATCCGGGAAAAACAGTCCTTTGGCCGCATCCTTGGGTTGTGTTAACATGCCGTTACTTTGATTTGGAAAAGGAATTGAATGATGGCGGACAGCAAGAGAACCAAGGTCCCCGGTCGCCAGACCCTGGAGTTCGATCTTCTCGACGCGGAGACGCAGAAGAGCGTCATCAAGTGCATTCAGGAACATGGCAAGATCTCCATCGTGATGGAAGACCGCGGCATCGTCTCGCCTGACCAGCTTTCGGCCTTCAAACAGCTGATCGACTGACTGCCGCCGTTTCGGACATGGTGGGCACAAGCGTATTCCCCGACGGCAGAACGGCTGTCGGCCTGACCTATTCCGAGTATGTTCCGGGATTGCTGACGGCCGAACCGGGCCTGCTGGATTATGTCGAGATTGCCTTCGAACAGCTTCTGCACACGCCCGACGTGGGCGCCTTGCGCGACGAAATTCCCATCGTTCTGCATTGCGCCTCCCTGTCGATCGCCGGGAACGATCCGCCCGCGCCGGTGCTGGCCGAAAAGCTGGCCTATTGGGCTGCGGAAACCCGCACGCCGTGGCTGGGCGAGCATCTGGCCTATGTGCGCAGCGATGGTCGGTATCGCGAGATCGCGGAGCATGACGCGGCCGCCCCCGCAGACGACGCCGAGGGTGCGGACATCCTCCTCGACGGCACGCCGTTCAACGTGGGCTACACCGTCTCTCCACAGCTCAGCACGCCGATTCTCGACCGTGTGCTGGACACCAGCGCGGCGTGGGAGGAGCGGCTGGGAATGCCCGTCCTGCTCGAAAACGGGCCGGTCTATTTCTCCATGCCCGGCAGCACGATGTCCCAGGTCGAGTTCATCAATGCGATCTGCGCAAGGCGTCCCGAGGCGCGGTTGCTGCTCGACCTGTCGCATCTTGCCATCTCCTGCGCCAACCTGTCGCTCGACCCGTTCAAGACGTTGGACGCGCTGCCGCTCGACCGCGTGGTGGAGGTGCATCTCTCCGGCGCCCGGGAGGAGGACAGCATGGTCTGGGACGACCACACGCAACCCGCACCCGCGCTGGTCTTCGACCTCTTCGACCAGTTGATGGCAAAGGCCCGGCCCCGGGCGGTGACGCTCGAATACAATTGGGACGCGACGTTCCCGGTGCAGACCGTGATCCGCGACGTCGGCCGCGCACGGGCCATCATCGGTGCGCATCAGCGAGAGGCCACCCCGGCATGACACCCGACCAGGCTCAAAGCGTTGTCGCGCGATGCCTGACGGACCCCGACTTCCTGCTGCGAGCCCATGAACGGAGCCGATCGACGTCGCATGACCGACAAACGCCGGAAGATGTTGCCGCCGGGATGCTGGGAGAATGCGAACTCGAGAGGCTCAGGCGGTTCCGCGGCTTCATCACCAAGGTCAAGCACAACGCGCTGCGCCGTCATGTCCCGGCCACCCTCGGGTTGATGGGCGCGCTGGGCGTCGAGCTTGCGTTTTTCTGCGAGTTCTCGCCCGCCTATGTCGCGGCGCGGCGGGACGGGCCGCTGCCGACACCGCGCCACCTCGATCTCTTGTCGGTTGCTCTGTCGGATTTTCTCGCCCATCAGCCGGATCGGATCGCCCTCCCGGTGGCGGAAACCTTCGCCCATGAACGCCAGCTTTTCGACATGGCGTCCGCGCCCGGCGCCGCCGTGGAAACCGAACACATGGCCTGGCAGGGAACCATGGCGCTCATCCAGAAAACCGTGGACGTGGTGCGGATCCGCGACCGGCTCGGCGCACGCGAATTCACCCCGTCCGATGTCGAGATGCGCGAACATATCCTGTGCTACTGGCGCCCGGTCTCCGGTTCTGCGGTTTCGCTTTTCGAAGTGGACGCAGCGACCGCCGCGGTGCTTTCCGTCCTGCGCACCGCCGAGGGGCCGGAGGAAACGCTGCAACGGCTCGCGCAGTCAGGATTGGCGCAGATCGGCGCGGAGGACCTGCGCGCCACAGCCATCGCCGCAGCCCGGCGCGGACTGGTGGAACTGCGCGGGGGGTGGGTGCCGTGAAGCTTCTGCTGGTGGACAATCTGCTCTTCGAGGGCGGCCTCGCCACGCCACGGTTCGATCCGCAACCGCATCTGGGGTTGATGTCCCTGGTCGCCGTGGCGCGCGCCAACGGGCACGAGGCCAGCATTCTCAACCCGCGGCAACTGCTGCTCGATGGCGAGTTGCACCTGGACGCAAGCCTTTACACAGGGTTGGCCGAGGTCATCGCCAGGATGGACGCCGACGCGGTGGGTTTCACGGCGCTCGGCTGCAACATCCATTGTGTCGTCCAGACGGCCCAGGCGCTGCGCCCGATGATGCCGGACCGCCCGATCCTTCTGGGCGGGCCGCACGCGACGATCCTGCACCGCGCGCTTCTCGACGCCTTTGACTGTTTCGACATCATCGCCCGGCACGAGGCGGAACACAGCCTTCCGCTGGTACTCGATGCGCTCGACACTGGCCGGTCGCTGTCGGGCATTCCCGGGGTCACCTTCAGGTCGGATGAGGGGATCGTGGAGAACGCGCCGGGCGAGATCATCGAGGATCTCGATGCGCTGCCCGTTCCCGACTACGATGCCTATCCGCTCGACCGGATGGGCCTCGACGAGATCCGCGTGGAGGCGGGCAGGGGGTGCCCGTTCAGCTGCACGTTCTGTTCCACCGCCACTTTCTTCGGGCGGCGTTACAGGCTGAAATCACCGGCGCGGCTCGTGGCGGAAATGGACATGCTGCGCAGCCGATACGGCTTTACCCGCTTCAAGCTGAACCACGATCTTTTCACCGTGAACCGCAAGTCGGTGCTGGCCTTCTGTGCGGCGGTGGCGGGCCGCGGATACGAATGGTCCTGCTCGGCGCGGATGGATTGCGTCGACGCCCCGCTTCTGGAGGCGATGGCGAATGCGGGATGCCGCGACATCTACTTCGGGGTCGAAGCCGGGTCGGCGCGGATGCAGGAGGTGACGAAGAAGCGGCTGGACCTCGGCCTGATCGCCCCCACGCTGGCCGAAACGGCGCGGCTCTCGATCCGCTCGACCACCTCCTTCATCGCTGGATACCCGGAGGAGGAGCGCGACGATCTGGACGCGACGCTCGACGCGGTGGGCGACACGCATCTACGGGAAGGGGGATTGAACGTCGCGCAACTGCACCTGCTGACGCCGGAGCCGGGAACGGGACTCATGGCCGATCATGGTGATGTACTGCGCCTGGACGCGCATGTGTCGGAATTCAACTTCCCCCGGCTCGCGCCCGAAGATGCGGAGTTGTTGCGGCGGCATCCGGGTATTTTCCCCAACCACCACCATTTCCCGACCCGGATCGCGCGTGAAAGACTGGTGTTCGTGACCGATCTCTGGCCCGTTCTCTACGAACTGGAACGCCCCGCTCTGGCCTGGCTGATCGCGGCACACGGCGGGCGGCTCAGCCAGTTGGCGAACGGGTTCTTCGACTGGACGCAAGGGCAGGAGGTGATCGCGAAGCCGGGGCTGGGCCTGCTCGCGGACTATGCGATGGCCAGTCTGGGTGCTCAGGCGCCCGCCACGTCGGTGGCCCGGTTCGTGGCACGCCGGGCGGAGTTGATGGACGCGGTCCCACCGAAGGTCGGGCACCAGGACGATGCGGTGAAGCTGTCCGACGCGGCGCGGCTGCTCCCAGCCTGCCACGATGTGCCTGCCCTTCTGTCCCGCGCTCCTGACGCGGCGGAGGAGGCCGGCGCGCTCTCCGACTGGCTGCTCCTCCGCACGGACGGGCAAGTCCGCCTGTTCGCCATCGGGGCGGAGACCCTCCGGCTGCTCGCCATGTTCGACGAACCGGTGCGGTACGACGACATCGTCCGGATCTGCCTTGCGCGAGGCACTCGGGTGCCAATGCCCGAGGATATCGACGCGCTGATCGACCTGGGCGCGCTCGACCGGGTGGCGGGCACCGCCGCGCGGGATGCGGCGTGAGCCGAGGCGACGCGCCCGGGATGACGGCACTGATCGAAGGCTTCTACGTCGTTCGTATCCTCGACGCGCTGAGCAGGATCGGTGTGCTGGACCGCCTGGACTCCGGTGCGACGGTCCCGGATCTCTGCGACGAATTCGGATTGCTGCCCGAACGCATTGCGCCGCTGCTCGAATACCTGTCCCTGCGCAGCGATGTCGTGCGGAAGACGGCGGAGGGCTTTGCCGTCGATGCCGACGATCCGGAGACGCAGTTCGCCCTGCATCTGCTGGACCAGTATGCCGGCGCATATGGCCCCTGCCTGTCCCAATTGCCCGACATTCTCTCCGGCGACGCGGATGGCCGTGCGCTGGTGGACCTGTCGCGGCACGCGAGGGCTTTCGCCCGGGCGGATCGGTACCAGGCGGACCCTGACATCCTGCGGTTGCTGGGCGAACTGGGCGCCACCAGTTTCGTCGATCTCGGCTGCGGGACCGCGGGGCTGATGATCGAACACGCTCTCGGGCATCAGGGCTCGCGTTGCATCGGCATCGATGCCAGCGCCCCGGCGATTGCGGAGGCGCGCCGGCGGATCGCGGAAAACGGCCTTTCCGACCGGGTGCGCGTCGTCGAAGGCGATGTGTGCAGGATCGCCGATCTTGTCGCCGCAGACGACCGGGATTCGGTGCAGTGTCTTGTGGCAACGAGTGTCGCCAATGCCTTTTTCGGCGAGCCCGGCGGCACAGCTATCGACGCGTGGTTCTCGGCGCTGCGCCGGGCGTTTCCCGGCCGCATCATGATATTGGGCGATTATTTCGGCAGCCTTGGCCACCCGCTCCAAGACCCAGCGGCGCTGGCGCGCGGCTTGTTCCATGACGTCGCGCAGGTGCTGTCCGGTCAGGGTATTCCGCCGGGCGATCTCGACGAATGGGCGAAGCTGCTCGACCGCAACGGGTGCACGCTGATC
>CBDUPF010000007.1:0-31044 GCA_965369035.1 uncultured Aliishimia sp. | reverse complement strand
CAGGTTCGTGCGGATCTTCAGGTTCGCTTCGCCATACCCCTGCACCACGAGGTTCTCCGGCGGGATGTCGAAGTACTCGGTCAGTGCCAGCGCCGCGGATTCCGCACGGCGGTCGGATAGCGCGAGGTTCATGGCCGCGCCGCCCACCGCGTCCGTGTGGCCCTCGATCAGGAACACCTCGTTCGGGTTGTCCTTGATGGCCGCGGCAATCGCCTTGCCGATCGCCGAGAGATCGGAGGCCTCTTCGGGACGGATCACCGCGGAGCCCGTTTCGAAGTTCACTTCGTCGAGGTCGATTTCCGGCACCAGTTCGCGTACCGCGCGGATCTGCCGGACCTGCTGCAGCGAATAGCTCCGGCCGGTGGGGTTCTCCAGCTTCATCAGGGCTGCGCGCAACGCATCGGGATCGTTCGCGTCGACCGTCCGCTCGGCCGGACGATGCTGCCGCAGGAATGACATCTCCACCGGTTCGATATCTGCCGTGTCGTCGAACAGGACGATCTCGCGGCCATCCGGAAGGATGCGCGTCCGTTTCAGCACCTGGCCGTCGGGCGCGCGGATCGTCACCACCCTTGCACCATCTTCTCGCGTCACCACCGTGCGGGTGGAACCATCGGAGTATTCCCTGGTCGCCACTTGCGACCCCGGACGGCGCAGCAGTTCGTCATCGTTCTTCAGCACGCGGTAGTTGCCGCGCTCGTCGCGCACCACGAGCCTGTCATCGGAACTGACGACCACCTCGTCATTCCGGTTCAGGATGGTGGCCACCGCTGCCACGCCCAGGGCGCCGAGAGCGAATTTCTCGAAGTTCGACAGCCCGCTTCTCTCTTGCGTGGGGGCTGTCGCGGCGGTCGCGAATTCCTCGTTTGAACTGCGCGCGGTTTCCTCCGTCACAGTCTCCACGTTGTCGGTTTCCACCTCTGCCGCGTCTGGATCTTCGGCGGCGGCTGCGGCGGCTTCGGTCTGAACGGCCTGGTTGGCTTCGGCAGTCGTCTCCACGGTGTCGTCCTGCACGACCTCCGCGGCCGCTTCACCAGTCGCGTCGCCCGTGGCACCGGTCTCGGTGTCTGCCTGCGGCGCTTCGGCAGCTTCGGTGGGCGCCGCGGTCTCGGCCTCTGCGGGGGCTGCGGGTTCCGTTTCGGTGGGCGCAACGGTCTCGGCTGCTTCTGTTTCCGCGGGCTCTGCTTCAGCGGGGAGCTCTTCGGCGGCCGCTTCTTCTGTTTGCGCGGGCTCTGCTTCGGCAGGGAGCTCTTCGGCTGCAGGTTCCGCCTCGGCCTCGGCCGCCGTTTCTTCGGATTGTTCCTCTGGGTCCGCTGCTGTCTCGGCCTCTGCCGGCGCAGCCTCCTCCGTGACCTCTGCTTCCGCGTCAGCCGTGGCTTGTTCCGTCACCGTTGCGTCTTGGGTAGCCGTCGTCTCCGTCGGAGCGGGCTCTTCCGCAGGGGTCGCACTCTCCTCGGCCGCAGTGGCCTCCGATTCTGCGCCCGTTTCTGCTCCAGTCTCTACGCCACTCTCGGCCTCAACGGCAGCTTCGGCACTGGGCTCCGCTTCATCGGCGGTGCTTTCGGCACTGCCTTCGACCGAAGCTTCCGATTCCGCCTGTTCGTTCTCGGGGCAGACCGGAAGTTCCGATCCCTCCTGCGCCACCGGTTCCGTCCCATCGGGGCAGAGTTCGGCCTGAGGCGCCTCCACCGCCGTTTGGGCGATGATCGGAGAAGGCATCGCAAGCGACGCCGAAATCGCGATCGCCGACACGGATCGCAACAGTTTGACCGACATGACACTCACCTCCTGAATTGCACATGTACCAATCGGTAACGGACACGCGCCGTGTCCGGTTCCGTTTCAGGAGTACCCTAACCCTTGACCCACGGCAGCACCACGGCAATAAGGTTTCCCCAACCATTCGAAGGCGCCCATGCTTTCCTACATCGTCCGACGCGTATTCCAATCCGTCATCGTCCTTCTGATCGTGGGCCTCGTCGCCTTCTCGATGTTCAACTTCGTGGGCGATCCCGTCGACAACATGCTGGGGCAGGAACGCACGCAGGCCGACATCGACAGGCTGCGGACGCAACTCGGGCTGGATCAGCCGTTTCCCGTTCAGTACTGGAAGTTCCTCACCAACGCGGCCGAGGGCAACCTCGGCGTCTCCTACCGCCAGGGCCGCCCGGTCGCGGAGATCATCTCCGAACGGATCCCGGCCACACTGGAGCTTGCGGCTGTCTCGGGCTTCTTCGCCATCCTCTTCGGCGTGATCTTCGGCGTTTTCACCGCAATCCGACGAGACGGGGTGGTGGCCAACGCCATCATGACGCTGAGCCTGATCGGCGTGTCGCTGCCGACCTTCCTGATCGGGATCCTGCTCATCTACGTTTTCGCCGTGGAACTCGACATGCTGCCCTCCTTCGGGAGGGGTGACGTGACGCGGGTGGGGTGGTGGACCACGGGGTTCCTGACCACCAGCGGGCTCAAGGCGCTGATCCTGCCGTCGATCACGCTCGGGCTTTACCAGATGACGCTGATCATGCGGCTGGTCCGGTCCGAGATGCTGGAGGTGCTGCGGCAGGATTACGTGCGCTTCGCCCGGGCGCGTGGCCTCTCGGAACGGGCGATCAACTTCCGACATGCGCTAAAGAACACGCTGGTGCCGGTGATCACCGTGACGGGCCTGCAACTCGGTTCCATCATCGCCTTCGCGATCATCACGGAGACGGTGTTCCAGTGGCCCGGCGTCGGGCTGCTTTTCATCAACGCGATCCAGTTCGTCGACATCCCCGTGATGGCCGCCTACCTGATGATCATTTCGGTCATGTTCGTGGGCATCAACCTCGCGGTCGACCTGCTTTATGTCGCCATCGACCCGAGGCTGCGCGCATGAGTGACCTTCCGGCCGAAAAACCGGCGCCGAAACCCACCCCGCCGCGCTCGCGCCTCTACCGAGCGTGGGACGGCGATTTCGCGTGGAACTTCCGGCATTCCCCGGTCGCGGTCGCGTCGCTGACGGTGACGCTGCTGATGATGCTGGCGGCGGTCTTTGCCCCGCTGATCGCGTCCCACGATCCGTTCAACCCGGCCACGCTGAACCTGATGAACGGCTTCACGCCGCCTGCGACGCCCAATGCGTTCACCGGGGAGACCTTCCTGCTCGGGACCGACGACCAGGGGCGCGACGTGTTCTCCACCATCCTCTACGGATTGCGAATTTCGCTTTTCGTCGGGGTCTGCGCGGTGCTTCTGGGCATGGTGATCGGGGTCGTGGCGGGGCTTGCCTCGGGCTACTTCGGCGGCTGGACCGAAACGCTGATCATGCGGATCGCGGATGTGCAGCTGACTTTCCCTGCGATCCTCGTCGCCATGCTGATCTTCGGCATCGCCAAGGGGTTCACGCCGGTCGAATATCGCGACCAGATGGCGATCTGGGTGCTGATCCTCGCAATCGGGCTCAGCGACTGGGTGCAGTTCGCGCGGGTCGTGCGGGGGGCCACGCTGGTGGAGAAGAACAAGGAATACGTGCAGGCCGCGCGCCTGATCGGACGCGGGGCGTTCCCGATCATGTTCCGCCATATCCTGCCCAACGTGCTCTCGCCCGTTCTGGTGATCGCCACCATCTCGCTTGCGCTGGCCATCATCGCCGAAGCCACGCTCTCCTTCCTCGGCGTCGGTGCACCGCCCACGCAACCCTCGCTGGGAACGCTGATCCGCATCGGCCAGGGGTTCCTGTTTTCCGGCGAGTGGTGGATCCTGTTTTTCCCCGCCTGCACGCTGCTGGTGCTGGCGCTTTCCGTGAACCTGCTGGGCGACTGGCTGCGCGACGCGCTCAACCCGAAACTGCGGTGACCGGATGAGCCTCCTCGAAATCCGCAACCTCACGGTCGAATTCCCGACCCGCCGCCAGCTCTTTACCGCGGTCGATCACGCCGACCTGTCGGTGGAGCCGGGGCAGATCCACGGCCTGGTGGGCGAATCCGGTGCGGGCAAATCGACCATCGGCGCGGCCGTCATGGGCCTGCTTGAACGGCCGGGACGGATCGCCGCCGGAGAGATCTTCCTGCGCGGCGAGCAGATCAGCGGGCTCGATACGGAGGCGATGCGCAGCCTGCGCGGCAAGAAGATCTCCATGATCTTTCAGGACCCGCTGACCTCGCTCAACCCGCTCTTTACCGTGCGCGAGCAACTGGTTGAGACGATCCTTGCCCATCTCGACGTGACCGAGAAGGAGGCGAACGACCGGGCCCGCGCGCTGATCGACCGCGTGGGCATCCCCGACCCTGACACGCGGCTCGACCAGTACCCGCACCAGTTCTCCGGCGGGATGCGCCAGCGCGTGGTGATCGCGCTGGCCTTGTGTTCGGAGCCGGACGTGATCATCGCGGACGAGCCCACCACCGCGCTCGACGTGTCGGTGCAGGCGCAGATCCTCGACCTGATCAAGGAGCTTGCCCGCGAACGGCAGGTGGGCGTCATCCTCATCACCCATGACATGGGCGTCATCGCGGACACGACGGACAAGGTGACGGTAATGTACGAAGGCAAGGTAGTGGAGACCGGCCCGACCGCCCAGGTCATGGGTCAGCCCACCCATCCCTACACCCAGTCCCTGATCGCCGCGGTGCCGCGCCCGACGATCAAGCTGCACCGCTTTCCCCAGATCAGCTATGGCGGGCGCGAGACACGGTTCGCGATCGAGGATCTGGCGCGGAACTGGCCCAAGGTGGAGAACCGGGCCGACCGGCCGCTGGTGGAGGTTCGCAACCTTACCAAGCGGTTTTCGCAGAAACGCAGCCTGTTCCAGTGGCGTCGCAACGACCTGACCGCAGTCGACGATGTGAGCTTCGACATTCGGCCCGGCGAGGTGTTCGGCATCGTCGGCGAAAGCGGGTCGGGCAAGTCGACCATCGCGCGCATGATCTGCGGCCTCTACCAGGTCGACGGGGGAGAGGTGCGGTTTGACGGCAAGCTGGTCAGCGATCTGTCGGACAAGGCCACGCTGGAGGCCTACCGGCGCGAAATCCAGATGATCTTCCAGGACCCCTATTCGTCGCTCAACCCCCGGATGCGGGTGGACGAGATCGTGGCCGAACCGATCCGCCACCACCGCCTGCTTGCGGGCCGCGCGGTACGCGAGCGGGTCGAGGAGCTGCTGGACCGCGTCGGGCTGGGGGCCGACGCCGCGTTGAAATACCCGCACGAGTTTTCCGGCGGCCAGCGCCAACGGATCTCCATTGCGCGCGCGCTGGCCACCCAACCGCGGTTCCTGATCTGCGACGAGCCCACCTCGGCGCTCGACGTGTCGATCCAGGCGCAGATCCTGAACATCCTCAAGGACCTGCAGGAGCACCTGGGTCTGACCATGCTCTTCATCAGCCACGACCTGCCGGTGGTGCGCCAGATGTGCGACCGCGTGGCCGTGATGAAGGACGGCCGGATGGTGGAGTTGCAGGATACCGAAAGCCTGTTCGCGTCGCCCCGGACGGAGTACACGCGCAGCCTGCTGGACCTGATGCCGCGCCTCGCGGACCTGTCGATGGAAGGCGTGGTGGACGAGATCGAAGCCTGAGGCGACGTCCTCGGCCAGGCTGCGGGATCCGTTCAGAAGAGTTCGAGATCGTTGCCTTTCGGTGGCGCAACCCTGGGCGCGCGCACCTCGATCGGAACCTCCTTGACGAACCGCAGGATCACGCGCCCCGTACCCGGCCAGAACCGCAGCGCACGCGCGGCCTGGCCGCCCACGGAGGAGTTGATGCAGGGGATGCTCTCCTGCTTGAGGAATTCGAAGGCAAAACAGGCGTTGCCGTCGCCGATGGACGTCGGGCAATCGAGCATCTTTGCACCGCCGAACACCTTGGCCTTCAGCCTGTCGCGCCGGCCGCCCAGCTTGATGATGCCGTTGATCAGGCACTCCATCTCGGCCACGCCCGCCATGTCATACCCCGTTCCGGAGCCCACCTGCTCCCCGGCGAGCAGCAGGTGGTTCATGCCGCCCGCGCCAGCCATATCGTCCCACAGGCAGACGGACACACAGGACCCCAGCAGCGTCTGGATCACGGTCACTTCATCTGCCGCCGCCGCGAACTGGCCTTGAGTAATCAACTGGCGGTGCGATGTTTGCCCGAGGTCACTGTCATGAATCATGCGACGACACCCTTTCCGGTCTGGTGGGTCCTTGCTGCGAGTGGCGGGCGATGAAGCTGCCGATTTCAGCGGGGTCCAGCATGTACTCGACCGCACCGCGGGCCTGGGCGGCCTTGGGCATGCCGAAGACGGCGCAACTGTTTTCCGTCTGGGCCAGTGTCACGAAACCCTGCGACCGGAGCGCCAAAAGACCGTCCGCCCCATCGTCTCCCATTCCCGTCAGAATCGCCGCCGCACCGGACAGACCGGCCCGTGCGGCAGAATGAAAGAGGTCGTTTACCGACGGCCGATAGACCGCGCGCGCCGAAGGCTCGGTCAAGCGGCAGGTAATCGGCCCGCTTCCCGATCGCTCCAGACAGGTCGACACCTCGCGACCGATCGCCATGATGGCGTGGTTGGACCGCAGTTGAAGCCCGTTCTCTGCCATCACGAACTGTCGTGAGAACTGCTCGTTCAGGCGTCTGCAAAAGCTGCGCAGAAACTTTTCCGGCATGTGCTGGGCGATCACCACGGGCCAGAGCACGCCCTCCAGCTCCCCCAGCAAGGTTTCGAGCGCAGAAACGCCCCCGGTGGAGGAGCCAAGCAATATCACATCGCCGGTCCATGCGGGGCCCGCAGGTTGCGCGATCATTCCGGTGATTTCCGCCGTGCTGCGCCGACCGGTTTGAACACGGGTCCGCGACGCCTGCCAGACCCGGTCGCAGATGTCTTGCGCCACGCTCGGAGGCAAGCTCGTGCGGGGTTTCTCGATACAGTCCACCGCGCCGAGCGACAGCGCCTCGACCACTTCACGGCTGCCATGTTCGGCGAGGGCCGAGATCATGACCACGGGCATGGGTCGCCGGATCATGAGCCGCGACAGGAATTCCAGCCCCGACATGCCCGGCATTTCGATGTCCAGCGTCATGACGTCGATCTTCGTCGTGCGCAGGATCTGGCGCGCCTCATCGGCATTGCTGGCCTCGGCCACCACGGCAAGCCTCTTGTCCGTCCTCAGGACGTTGCCCAGCCACTTCCGGACACTGCGGGAATCGTCGACGATCGCGACGCGTACCGCTTGGATGTCTGCCGGACTCGAGGTCATCGCATGGCTCCCATCCGCACAGATCGGCGGAGATTTCAACGCCTCTTCCTTACGGCCTTGAAATACAACATAGGCTTAATGCAGTGACGATTTTCACGCGATGTGCGGTGCCGGGGATCGCGTGCCTTCTTGGGCGCGCGCCGTACTGCTGCAAAGGTTCGGCTGGACACTGCACCCGGATTGCGCTTTACACCCCTTCCCTAGGAACCGAGCTTCCAGGATGAGTGCTCTTGCCCGTGACCTGCCCATGATCTTTACGCCCGGTTCCGATAACACGCAGGATCTGCGCGCCGCATTTGCGCGGTTCGCGACCGGTGTCACCGTGATCACCTGCGCGTCCGAGATGGGGCCGGTCGCGATCACCGCGAACAGCTTCTCGTCGATTTCTCTCGATCCGCCGCTGGTGATGTGGGCGGCCTCCCGAAAGTCGCGCCGCTTTCCGGCGTTCTCGATGGCGTGGCACTACGCGATCCACGTTCTCGGGGCGGACCAACAGGATGTCTGCGACCTTTTTGCGCGCAACGGGTTCGGCCTGTCCGATATCGCGCACCGGTTCAACGAGCACGACGTGCCGCTGATCGACGACTGCCTTGCGCGGTTCGAATGCCGCCAGACCGCCATACATGACGCCGGCGATCATGCGATCATCCTCGGGCAGGTGGAGCGCGCCAAACTGAGCTCTGGGGACGCGCTGACGTTCTTCGGTGGCAAGTTCCTGCGTTTGCCTCAACCCGGGACCGGGGAAGGCTAGGCAATCGACGGGGCCACGCTCACCGCGATATCGCTGTCCACCGCCAGCGTCGCGAGGACCGCGCCCCCATCGACATAGGTGTAGATGTCGAACGTTGTGCCATCGCCATCGGTCACGGTTTCTTCGGTGTCGATGAACGTGCCCTCGGTCCCGTTCACAAGTGTCAGCGTGTCGCTGTCGTCGCCGTAAACGGTCAGGCTCTCGGGAAGGGCCGCGCCAAGCAGGGCCTCCAGCTCCGTGTCCGCCTCGTCCGACAGGCTCAACACATCCTCAAGTGTCAGATCGAGAGTGTTGGCCACGCCGTTTTCCATGTCGATGGCCTCGATCCCGCTCAGGTCAACGAGCGGCAGGATCGTGGTCAGGTCTCCGCCAAAGGACACCGCAAGAACGTCCCGTCCCGCACCGCCGTCGACGAGGTTCGCGAAGCCGTTGCCAGGCGCCTCGGCACTGTCCAGCACGATCCGGTCGTTGCCGGCCCCGGCGCGGACATGGTCGAGCCCCGTCCCGGTGGAGATCGTGTCGTCGCCACCAAACCCCAGAATGATGTCGTTGCCACCGTTTCCGGCCAGCAGGTCCGCAAAATCGCTGCCCAGTAGCAGGTCGCTTTCCTCCGTCCCGAACAGCGTCATGGCCTGCCCCTGCCTGGAGAAGACCTGCGAGGTGAAAAGCTCGATTTCCGAGGTGGCCGGATCATTGTCGAGATCGAAGCCGACCGTCACCGAAATGATGTTCTCTTCGCCCAGAAGCCCGGCCAGCCCCGCGATGTCGGCCAGCGCCAGTTCGGTGTCGAACCCGTCCACGGAGATGCCCGGCGCCATCTCATCCGCGACCTCTCCCCGATCCACCCCGTCGGCGATCAACCGCACCGACAGATCGACCAGTTCCGGCGCAAAGAGCGGCGATGCCTCGATCGCGGCCAGCAGGTCTTCGGGACCGTTCAGCATCGTGGGATCCGGGTCCAGAGCCTTCATGGCCTCGATATTCACGATCTGCCCTATTCCGAACGCCTCTATCTCGACCGAGTAGCCCTTGGTTTCGGCATCGGTCATGCGGGCCAGCACGGTCTGCCAGTTCGGAAACGTCGGAATGCCATCCGAGATGAAATAGAGGAAATTCAGTTCGCTCTTCAGCTGGGAGTCAAAGAACGTTTCGGCAGTTGTCAGCGCACTGTTCCAGTTGGTTCCGCCACCTGTAAGCGGCAGGTCACGGATAGCGGAAATCAGATCCGGGTTCGTGAGATCGAAGGTTCCCGCAGAAACGGCCTGGCTGGCGTAGGCAATGATGTTGACGTCGACCTGACTTGCCGAATTCCCGAAAACGGCGGCAAGCTCTTCCAATGCGTCCGCAACGGAGTTGATCTGCGTGGCCCAGTCGTCTGGCGTGATACTGATCGAACGGTCCAGCGCAAACGCGAGATTGAGATTGATCGGGTCCGGTTCCGTCGATGTCGCGACGATCAGGCCCGCGGGTCCGCTCTCGGGGTCGGGATAGATGGAGACGGAGACCTGGCTGCCCCCGGGCACATTGACGGTTCCCGATTCGACCGACAGCGTGGCCCTGGCCGTGACCGTCGCGCCGCTTGCATCGGTGACGATGTAATCGAAGCGGTCGAGCCCGTTGTAACCTTCGTCGGGCGTGTAGGTGAAGGAGCCATCGCTTTCCAGCGTCAGCGTGCCGTGCCGGGGCCCGGACTCCGCGCCGACCGAGAAGGTCAGCGCGTCGCCGGTATCGGGATCGGTCGCGGTCAGCGTACCTTCGATCCCCTCGCCGCCGGTGACGGAGAAGGCGGCATTGGCGGCCACCGGTGCGTCGTTGCCTCCCACCACGGTGATGGAGATTTCGCGCGAGGCGCTGGCCCCGGCGGTGTCGGTGACCGTCGCGGTGAAGCTGTCCGTGACCTCCTGGCCCGCGGCAAGCGCATTCGCCGCCGGCCCGAGCGTGTAGTTCCAGGCCCCATTCGCGTTGATGGTGAAGGTGCCATAGGTGCCCGCGGCGGAACCGGACCAGCTCAGGCTGTCCCCGGCGTCCGGGTCGGACGCGCGCAGCAGCCCCGCGGTCGACGGCGCGGCATCCTCGAAAACCGTGGGCTCGGCGGAAACTGGGTCGTTGTCGATGATCGGCGCGTCGTTCACGCCAGCCACGGTAACCGTCACGCGCTGGACCGCCACGGCGCCGTCCCCGTCGGACACACCGATGTCGAAGCTGTCCGTTCCCTCGAAATTCAGGTCGGGCCTGTAGGACCAGGCTCCGGTCGCGGTGACGACGACGGTGCCGTTGGCCGCCCCGGTGGCGAGGCTGTAGGTCAGCACCGGGCTGTCGATGTCGCGCGCGACGGCGGTGCCCAGCAGCACGTTGTCTTCGACGCCACCGAGGCTCGCATCCTCGATCACGGGCGCATCGTTGACCGGCAGGACGTCGATCGTGACGGTGCCCGTGGACGCCCGCCCGTCCGGCCCGGTCACGGCGTACCGGAACTGATCCACGCCGTCGAAATCCGGATTGGGAACATAGGTATAGCTGCCGTCGCTCGACAGCGTGACGGACCCGTTCGCCGTGGGTGTGACCAGCACGAACTCACCCTGCAACCGCGTTTCAACCCGGAGCTGCCCCGTCACGGGTTCTTCCTCCGAGTCCTCCAGCGCGGTGCGGAACACGTCGAAGGTGGGGGTTTCATCCTTCAGCGGTTCCAGACGCCCTTCGTCGAAGCTGTCACTGCCGGGCCCCTCGGGCACTGGCGTGACATCGATTTCGGGGATTTCGTCGGCGTCTTCGGAATCGAGGTCGATCTGGTCACCGCCATCGGACTCGTCGCTCTCGACATCGTCCGTCTCGCGCGAGAGGGTGTCGAGTTGCACGAAACTGCCGTCCTGCGCAAAGCGGGACTGGGCCGACTGGAAGGCCGCGACGGCGTCGGCGATGAGTACGTTGTCGGCCGCCTCGTCATCCGCCGTCCGATCGACCTCGCGGGTCTCGGCGTCATCGGTGGACACGATCCACTTGGTGTCGATGCCGGTGATCGTCGTGATCAGGTTCCCGGAGAGATCAAAGAGTTCCACCCGCCCGATGCCGCCGTCGGGATCGCGGGTCAGCGTGACCTCCACGGTCGAAACGCCGCCTTCGGTCTGCACATCGGCCAGAACGGTGGTGCCCCGGATGCCCATGGTCGCCGCGGGGGTGTTGACCTCCATCCCGCCAGTCCTGGCCACCTGGCCCGCGATGAAGATGAAACCGCCCTGCACCAGGTTGAAGGTCGCCGAATTGCCATTGCCGTCGGGGGCATAGATCAGCTCGTCGATCACCATCCGGCTGTCGGCGGACAGCGTGAAGATCGTGCCGTCCGCAAAGGTGATGGAGAGCGTGCTGTCGCCCACCGTCTGGACCACGTCGCCCAGGAAAATCCGCGAGCTGGAATTCAGCGGCTCCGTCGTGCCATCGGCGCGCTGGACGGATGCGGTGCCCGCCACGGATTCGACCTGCCCGATGGGCACGGAGGCATCCGCCTGCCCGGCCTGCGCGTATTGCCCGGGCGCCTCCGGGCCGGCCAGGCGTTCGACAACGTGACCCCGCAAAGTACCGCCGTCGGTGGATTGCAGGTCGGCAGGCTCGGACGTGCGGAAGTAGTCGACGATCCGGATGTCGGCCGCGCCCTCGTTGCGCAGCACGAGGTCCGGCCCATCCCGCAGGAAATCGGCACCATAGAGCAGCGACGCGTCGCCCACGACCACCGCGCCGTCACCTTGCGCGACGATCACGTTCTGCGTCGGATGCAGATCCCCGCGCTCGATGTTTTCGGCGGCCATGGATATTTCCCACCACGGAATGACTTGTGTTCAATTATCATTCGTTACCATTTCTCGCCGAATTTCTGTAATCCAATTCACATATGTTGCAGCAAAATGAACATCTGGTCCCGGAAATTGCCCGTGAGGAGGGAATGACACCCGCCATGCGCGAGGTATGGCGCCGCGGTGCAGCCAGTTTCCGCAAAATCCGCGATCATGGCCCGGGCATCGGAAGATCGGGCACGGCATGACAGGCTGGATCGGCAAGCGGATCGGGATGGCGCGTCTCGCCGCGCTGTTCCTTGTCGGTTTCGCCATATTCGTGCGCGTCGTCGATCCCTTCCCGGTCCAGATCATCCGCAACCTGACCTTCGACATCTTCCACCAGTTGAAGCCGCGCGTACCGGAGACCCTGCCCGTCGCGATCCTCGACGTGGATGACGACAGCATCGCGGAAATCGGTCAATGGCCCTGGCCGCGAACCCGGTTCGCCGACCTCGTCGACGCCGCCATGCAGGACGGTGCCGTCGCGGTGGCCTTCGACATCATCTTTGCCGAGCCCGACCGGCTGTCGCCGAACCAGATCGCCGCCGACAATCCCGGGCTGTCGCCTTCCCTGATCGAGGCGCTGACCTCGCTGCCCGACAACGACATGCAACTGGCGCAGGCATTCCGGCGCGGACGCGTGATCGTCGGCCAGACCAGCGTGCGGAGCGGTCTCGCCGACGCGCAAAACGGGACTTCGGTGGACCCGGTTCCGCATGCGGTGATCGGGCCGGACCCGCGTCCGTACCTGCTGAACTTCCCGGACCTGATCACGAACCTTCCGCCGCTGGAGGAAGCCGCCCTTGGGCGCGGCGTGTTCACAGTGCGGCCCGATCCCGATGGCGTCTACCGCCGCGCGCCGCTGGTCGTCAGCGTCGGCGGAGAGCTACGGATGTCGCTCGCGCCCGAACTGCTGCGCGTGGCCACCGGTGGCCAGCCCTTCGCCGTGCGCAGCAACGAGGCCGGCGTCGACAGCGTGGTGGTCGCCGGGCAGGCGATCCGGACGGCCTGGGACGGCACCGTGCACCCCTACCTGACGCCCTCGCAGCCGTCGCGCTTCGTCCGGGCCGCGGATCTGCTCCAGGGTCGTATGCCGCCGGGGCGGCTGGCCGGGCATCTGGTCCTTGTCGGCACGTCCGCCATCGGGCTGGAGGATTACCGCGCGACACCGCTGGGCGTGCAGATGCCCGGAGTGGAGATCCACGCGCAGGTGCTGGAGAACATCCTGTCCAACACTCTGCTGCAACGCCCCAATGTCGCCATCGCCTGGGAACTTGTCGCCATGTTCGCACTGTGCGGTCTGATCATCATACTCGCCCCGATCATGAACGCGACGATCCTGATCCTCTCGACCCTGATCTTCCTGACCACCTTCGGCTGGGGTGCCTATATCGCCTTCGCGCAACACCGCCTTCTGATAGATCCCAGTTTCACCATCCTGTCCGGCCTCGCCACGATCATGTTCATGTCGGCCACCAACTACCTGCGCGAGGAGCGTCGTCGGCGCACGATCCGCAACGCGTTCGGCCAGTACGTCTCCAAGGATCTCGTCAACGAGATCACGGAGAACAGTGACAAGCTGCGGCTGGGCGGAGAGACGCGGGAGCTGACCCTGCTCTTCAGCGACGTGCGCGGCTTCACCGCCATCGCGGAGGGGTATCGCGACAACCCCGCCGGGCTCACCGCGCTGATGAACCGGTTCCTGAACCTGTTGTCGGAGGCGATCCTCGAACGCGGCGGGACGATCGACAAGTTCATGGGCGATGCCGTGATGGCGTTCTGGAACGCGCCGATGGACCACGACGACCACGAGCGCGCCGCCTGTGCCGCCGCGCTGAAGATGAAGCAGGCCGTGATCCAGCTCAACGCGATCCGCCGGCAGGAAGCGGCGGACGCCGGCCGCGCGCATCTGCCCATCGACATCGGCATCGGAATCAATACCGGCTCCTGCGTGGTGGGCAACATGGGCTCGGACAACCGGTTCGACTACACCGCGATGGGCGACCCGGTGAACCTCGCCTCCCGGCTGGAGGGGCAGTCGCGCTACTACGGCACCTCGATCATCGTCGGTTCGTCGACCGAAGCCGCCGCCCGGACCGATTTCGCGCTGCTGGAACTCGACCTCATCCGCGTGAAGGGCAAGTCCCAGCCGGAGCGCATCTTTGCCTTGCTGGGCGATGCGACGGTGCGCGCGGGCGCCGGGTTCGGCAAGGTGGACAGGATGAACCGCGCCCTGCACGACGCCTATCGCGCGCGCCGGTGGGACGAAGCGGAAGCGATCATGGCGGAGCTCGAACCGCTGGCGCTCTACTATGATCCGCTGCTGAAAAGCTACTTCGACGGGTTGCGCGAGCGGATCGCCGGGTTTCGCGCCACGCCGCCGGACAAGGACTGGGACGGCGTGCACGACGCCACGAGCAAATAGGCTCGCTTCTCCCGCTCAGTTCTCCCTCAACGCCTCGGACTGCATACGCAGCAGCGGTTGGAGAAGGTAGCTCAGCACCGACCGGCGCCCGGTCTGGATATCGACGGAGGCGGTCATTCCCGGACGGATCGGCAGGCTTTGGCCGTCCTGGCCCAGATCATCGCGCTCGGTGCGGACCACCAGCTTGAAGAATTCCTGCCCGTCGGGCTTGCGGATCGTGTCGGCACCGATGCGCACGACCACACCCCGGAGCGCGCCGTAGACGAGGTAGTCATAGGCGCTGATCTTGACCGAAACCGTGTCGCCCGGTTGGATGAAGGCCACATCGCGCGGCAGGATCTCCACCTCGATCTCCAGCCCGTCGCCCAGCGGCACGACCTCCACCAGCGGGGCGCCGGGTTCGATCACCGCGCCGACCGACCGCACATGCACCGCGTTCACCGTGCCGCCAACGGGTGCCACCAGCGTCGTGCGGGTCACGCGATCCTCGGCCGCACGCAGCGATTCCTGCACCACAGCCAGTTCCACCCGCAGCCGCGCGAGCCGTTGGCGGGCGGTCAGGATGTACCCGGTCCTGGCCAGTTCGATCTGGTTCTCCGCCTCGGCCATGGCGGCTTCGAGGTTTGGCTCCTGTGCGCGGCTGACCGCGAGGTCGCCGTCGATCTCCGCCAGCCGGGCGCGCAGGCGCAGCAGGTCGATCTGCGGCACGGCGCCGGATTGCACCAGCCCTTCGGTCAGCGCGACCTCTTCGGCGAGCGGCGCGCGGACCTCCTCCTGCTTGCGCCGCTGGGCCCGCAATTCGCCCAGGGCCGCCTGCTTCTGGGCCAGCTTGTCGCGCAGAACGGCCAGTTCGTTGTCGAGCTGGTCGAACCGGGAGGCCAGCACGTCCATCTCCGCCAGTATCGCCTCCGGCGCGCGCTCCTGCAGCGCCTGCGGAAACTCCGGCGAACGATCGAGCGCCACTTCGGCCTGCAACCGCACCTCCTCGGCCAGAAGGGCGGCTTCCCGCTCCAGCAGCTCCCCGCGGTTCGAGGTGGCCGCGGTGTCGTCGACCAGCATCAGCACCTGCCCCTGTTCGACCACGTCGCCTTCGGCCACGTCGATGCGGCGCACGATGCCCGGCTCGAGGCTCTGGACCACCTGCACCTGGGCCGAGGGCACGACGCGACCGGTGCCCCGTGTGACCTCCTCGATCTCGAAATGCCAGGCCCAGACGAAGAACGCCGCGATGCCCGCCAGCAGTAGCAGGAGCAGAGTCCAGGACCGTCCCTCCCCACCGCGCAGTCGGGCCTGCGTGGGATCGTTCAGGAATTCCTCATCGACGTTCAGACCGAACATTGCGTCAGCCCCGCAACTGTTCTGCACGCGCGGCGCGCAACCGGGCCAGAACCTCGTCGCGCGGACCGTCAAGCACCTTGCGGCCCTGATCCAGCACGATGAACCGCGCGGCGATATTGGCGAGCGACATCCGGTGCGTGCAGAAGATCAGCGTCGTTCGCCCCTGCCCCAGATCCTGCAGCCGCGCGATCACGTCCGCCTCCATCTGCTGGTCCATGGCATTCGTCGGCTCGTCCAGAAACAGCACCTTGGGTTTGCGCAGGATCAACCGGGCCAGCGCGATCCCCTGCCGCTGCCCTCCGGAGAGATGGCTGCCCTTGTCGCCCAGGAAAAGTTGCAGCCCCTTTGGGTTGGCCGCGGCAAATCCGTCCATTCCGGCGTAGTACAGCGCCTCGCGGATATCCTCGTCACTCGCATGGGGCGCGCCCAGCACCATGTTCTCGCGCAGCGTCCCAGTGAAAAGCTCGCTTTCCTGCGTCAGGTAGCCGATGCCGCTGCGCAGCTCCGCCGGGTCGTATTGGGCCAACCCGTGGTCGTCGATCAGGATGTTGCCGCTGTCCGGTTGCAGGAGCCCGTTCATCAGTTTGCCGGTGGTGGTCTTGCCCGACCCCACGCGGCCGAGCAACGCCACGACCTCGCCGGCCGCGATGTCGAAGCTGACCCCGTTCAGCGCAGGTTGCGGCGCGCCGGGATAGCGGAAGCTGACGTCCTTGAACCGGACGGCCCCATGCCGCACCGCCAGGTCGCTGGTCACCCCGCGCGGACGTTCGCGCGGCAGCGACATAAGCTCGGTCAGCGCCCGCATCGACCGCATCGCGTAATGGGCGCGGAAGATGGTCTGGGAAATCGCGGCCAGCGGGGCAAGGACGCGGCCCGCAAGGATGTTGGCCGCGATCAGCGCGCCCACGGAAATCGCGTTCTGGGACACGAGGTACACGCCCCAGACGATGATCGCGACGCTCACCGCCTGTTGCACCAGCTGGGTACCGTTGGTCGCCAACCCCGACCAGAAGCGCGTGCGCCCGCCGATCCGTGCGGAGGCGGCGACCGCGTTCTCCCAATCCCGCTGCATCACCGGCTCGCCGTTGAGGCTCTTGATCGCCTCGATCCCGAGCAACGATTCCACCAATACCACATGACGTTTCGCGGAGAGTTCCTGCGCCTGCGCCGCACTCCGCCGCAGAGGTATCTGCGCCACGACGGCGAGGAGCAGCACCACCGGGATCGCCAGCAACGGCACCCAGGCAAGCGGCCCCACGACAAAGAACAACACCGCGACGAAGACACCGATGAAGAGCAGGTCGATCACCGCGACAAAGCTGGCCGAGCCGAAGAAATCCTTCATCGTCTCGAACTCGCGGATCGTGTTGGCCATGCCAGCCGCCCCGCCCGGACGCGACATCATCCGCGCGTTCAGGCTCTGTTCGAACAGCGCCGAGGAGATGCGCAGGTCGACGCGCCGTCCGATCCGCTCCAGCACCGAAATCCGCAGGCCGCGTAGCGCGAATTCCAGCAGCAGCGCGATGCCCACCCCGATCGCCAGCGTCCAGAGCGTGACGAAGGCGGCGTTCGGGATCACCCGGTCATAGACGTTCATGACAAAGATCGGCAGGGCGAGGTTCAACAGGTTGAGACAGAGCGCGGCGATCAGGACCTGCACCCAGGCCCCCCAGCTTTCGCGGATCGGACGCCAGAACCAGCTGCGCGTATCGTCCGGCTCCTCTTGTGCCTGCGGGTTCGCCGGACCTCGGGCGGCCGCGTGGGTCTTGGAGACCAACAGCACCTTGGGCGCAAACTCGGCGGCCACCTGCCTGCGCGTCATCTCCGTCTCGAGATCACCGCGCACCGGATCGACGACCGTCATGCGGCGACCGCGACGGGAAAGCCCGGTCAAGACCGCTGGCGAACCGTCCTTGCGAAAGATCACGCAAGGCAGCGCGCCGGGATCGACCCTGTGGGGTGCGGTCTGCACGAGGCGCGAGTCGAGATCGAACACCTCCAGCGCGCGGGCCACATCCTCCGGGCTGCGCAGCGTCTTCGTCGCCGGCATGGCCACCTGCAACGCGGCGTGTGAAAACCGGCGGCCGTGGCGTTCGGCCAGCCATGCGATCAGCGCATTGTCGGGTGGCGCCTCGCGAACCTGTGCCTCGGGCCCGCTCGGCACCGCCGCCCGCCCGGGCTCAGCGGTCATCCGCCCGGTCGAGTTCGGGAATGGACGTCCGGAAAATCGACGTCGTTTTGGCGCGTGCGCGATCCTCGAAATCCGGGATCAGCGCGGCGTTGGCATTCTCCACCCCGAAATGGCGGGCCAGCCGGCTTTGCGCGGCAAGAAGCCGGTAGCGGCTGAAGGCGAGGCTCGCATCGGCGCTGATCTTTTCGAACTCCACCTCGAACGTCGCGCGTTCCACCTCCAGCACGTCCAGCAGCGTCCGGGTGCCGGCCTCGAACTCCGTCACGAACTGTTCCACCAGGCGGCGGTTCACGGCCAGTTGCACATCCAGCAGCCGCGCCCGGTCCAGGTTGGCCTGATGCGCGTTCCAGGTCCGCTCCGCCAGCTCGCGGACATCCCGGATGGTCACGTGGCGTTCCGATATGGCCTTGTTGCGCCGTTCGATCATGGAGCGGTTGCGCGCCGACCGACCGCCCTTGTGCAGGACCCAGTTCATCCGCAGCCCGACAAAGGTGTCGGTTTCCGATCCGCTGACGCCGTCCACGTCCTCCCCGTGGCGCACGCCCGCGTTCAGAGTGATGCGCGGCTTGCGTTCCGCCTCCCCCGCTTCGCGCTCGTATTCGGCCCGGTCGATCTCGATCCCCGCGATCCGCACCCGGTAGCTGTTTGCCACCGCCGCATCCAGAAGCTGTGCCAGGCTGCCGACGTGGATCCTGGGCACCGGTACGGACAGCCCGCCCTGGCGCTTGCGTCCGACGATACGCTTGAAGCGCGCATCGGCATCGCGCAAGCGGCGTTCGATGTCGATGATGACCAGTTGCGACGCGCGGATCCGGTCGTCGACCTGCAGGCGGTCGCTGAGCGGGAGTTTGCCGCCCTCGACAAGTTCCACGACCTTTCGCCCGATCTCCCGGTGCCGCGCGAGGTTGCGCCGGGCCGCATCGAGCAGGAGCAGGTGACGGTAGACGTCGATGTAGACCTCGGTCGCGTTCAGCGCCATCGTCTCCGACGCGTCCAGCAACCGGAAGATGCTGCCATCGACCCGTGCGGCATTGGCATAGACGAGGTTCGCCCGCCGCGCCCCGTCGAACAGCACCAGTTCCGCGTTCAGCCCGATTTCCCGCGCGAATTTCGTCTCGTTGTTGTCCGCGGGCGAAAGCGATGCGGGGTCATCGACACGTTGTGCGCCCGCCTCGCCATAAAGCGTCACCTCGGGCTGGAACTCGGATTGCAGCTTCAGCAGGTCATAGGCGCTGGCGCGTGCCTCGTCGGACGCCGCGTGGACAGAGGGGTTGGTGGTGACCGCAGCGCGTACCGTCTCGCGAAGGCTCTCCGCATACCCCGCTGCCGGAGCCAACAAAGACACGGCAACGACGCAGGTTCTGATGCACCCGAAACTCAAATGTAATTCCCCAATTCGTCCGGTGCGGACCGGAAAACCGTCCGGGACGCATGGTTTTCACAGTATAACAGATACTTACTGTTGCAAGTTTTTACTGGTTTCGCATGGTCCGTGACCGCCTTCGTCGTTTGCACCGTCTTTCGGTCACGGTCCGCGCCGAGCGTTCTACCTGAGCGTGCGGTGCGCCCGTCACCGATCGTTCAATCGCGCGTTATTTCTTCGACCAGGCGATTGCGATGCAGGAACCAGGCGACCGAGGCGACAGACAGCGCCAGCAGCATCACCGCGACGGGAGAGCGATAGATCTGGGTCAGGTCCCCGCCGGTGAGTGCGAGCGTCTGAGCCAGCGAACTTTCGAACCGCGGCCCGAGAAAGAACGCGATGATCAGGATCACGACGGAGTAGCCGAAACTCACCATCAGATACCCCAGGGCCGCGAACACCAGCATGACAGCCACACCGAACAACCCGCCCGAGGACATCGCGACGCCCACGATGCAAAGCAGGATGGCCGAGGAGAAGATCACGGATTCCGGCGCCGCGATGACCCGGACCCAGAACCGCAGGCCAAGCTGACCGATCCAGAGGTTGACGAAATTGGCCATGATCATCGCACCGAAGAGCCCATAGATCAGCCGTCCCTGGTTCTCGAACAGCAGCGGTCCCGGCTGAATGCCGTGGATCATGAAGGCGCTGATGATGAGTGCGGCGCCGACACTGCCGGGAATACCCAGCGTCAGCAGCGGGATCAGGTTTGCGCCCATGACCGCGGAATTGGCCGATTCCGAGGCGGCGATGCCGTGGATGTTGCCCTTGCCGAAGCTCTGCGGTGCGCGGGAGGAGGCCTTGGCCATGGCATAGGACATGAAGGCGGCGGCGGTCGACCCGATCCCCGGCAGCGCGCCCAGCAGCGTGCCGATCACGGCCCCGCGCAACATGGTGTAGCGGCACGACCAGTATTCCGCCCAGCTGATGCGCTTGTCCGCGGGATCGCCGGTGCCGTCGATGTCGATCGCCGGGCGCAAGTTTTCATGTGCGACGGAAATCCGGCGCAGGATCTCCGACACCGCAAGCATGCCGATGGCCACGGACACCAGGGGCAGCCCGTCGTAAAGCTCGAACCAGCCGAAGATCAGCCGCGGGGTGTAGTTCTCCGGATCGCTGCCGATGCAGGACAGAAGCAGACCCAGCGCGGCGGAGAGGATGCCCTTGATCAGCGATTGCCCGATCAGCCCCGACAGAACGGAGAAGGCGAAGATCATCAGCGCCAGCACCTCGACCGGACCCATCCGCAGCGCCAGGATCGCGAGCGGGGCAGAAACGGTGATGAGCACGATATCGCTGAACGTGTCGCCGGTGACAGAGGAGAAAAGTGCCATCTTGGTGGCCTTCAGCGGCTTGCCCTGTTGCGCCAGCGGATGGCCGTCCAGCGCGGTCGCGGCGGCGTCGGGCGTGCCCGGCGTGTTGATCAGGATGGCAGGCAGCGCACCGCCCACCAGGCCGCCCTTGTTCACGCCGACGAGGAAGGCGATCGCGGGCAGCGGATCGAGCCCGAAGGTGAAGGGAATCGCGATGGCCATCGCCATCACCGGCCCGATCCCCGGCACGGCCCCCACGAACTGCCCCACCGCGACGCCGAAGACGACAAAGAGGAGGTTCCAGAGGCTGAAGGCATCCCCGAGCCCCAGCAGTATCGTCGAGATATCCATCAATCCCGCGTCCGTTCAGGGCAAGGGCCGGTCGAGAAGCACCTCGACCAGCAGCCAGATGATCGCGGGCATCACCGCCACGCCGAGAACGATCCAGACCGCCCGCCGTTCCCCCATCAGCAGCATCACCGCCAGCGCCAGCGGCGGCGCCACGAGAATGAACCCCAGGTGCGACATCGCCCAGATCCCGGCGCAGAGCACGGCGAGGAACAGCCCCGCCCGCTTGGTCCCGCCCAGGTCCCCCGCCGGGTGATCCGTGGGCCGCAGCACCAGCAAGGCGCCGCAGCCCGCGATGATGATCGCAAGCCAGTTGGGCACGGTTTCGGGCCGGATGTTGCCGGTATCGACGACCTCGATGAACCCGGGGTTCACGAGGAAATACATCACCAGGCCGAAAGCGAAGAAGAATGCGCCCGATGCGCGGTCTGCCGACATATGGAGACCCTCGGATTGCGGCGGGACCGGTCCCGCGCGTGCCTGTGCCTTACTTGCCGAACAGGACCTTCACGTTCTCCAGTCCGTTGGCCATCATTTCGCGCGTGCCGTCCGGCCCGAGGTTCTCGGGCTCCGACGTCGCCGCATTGCGGACGATCTCGGCCATCGCCTCTGTCTGCATCGCCGCATCGATGGCCGCGGCAAGCGCCTCCAGCGCCTCTGGCGGGGTGCCCTTGGTCGTGGCCAGGAAATAGACCGGCTCGACATAGGCGCCATAACCCGCATCGAGGAAGGTGGGCGCGTCGGGCGCGAAGGCGAGCCGCGTCTCGTTCGCCGAGGCGATCACCTTCATCGTTCCGGCTTCCAGGTACTGCATCTGGACACCGGCGCCGAATCCGACCTGAACCTGCCCGCCGAGGATCAGCTTCATCGATTCCGAACTGCCCGCCGTGGACACCGTGCTGATCTGCACGTCCGACTGCTTGCTGACGATATCGAGCAGCAGCTTCTGCGGCGGCGCGTCGAAAGCGACCGCGATGCCGCCGTTCTCCTTGGCGAAGGCCACCATGCCCTCGAGGTCGTCGAACGGCGCATCCACACTGGCCACCAGCGCAAGCTGCGCCTTCGACACCGTGCCGAGGTAATCGAAGCTGTCGAGGTCGAATTTCATCTGCTCGGGCCGGTTCACGAGGTTCACGAGCAGCGGCATGTTGACGCCGAGCCCGATGACATTCCCGCTGGGCGGCATGTTCGCGATGGCAGTGAACAAGGCGACCCCGCCGCCGCCGGTCTTGTTCTCCGCGATGATGTTCCAGCCGGTCTGCTCTTTCATCACGTCGGCCAGCACCCGGCCCAGCGAATCGGTAGACCCGCCGGCGGCAAACCCGATCTGCAACCGCAGCGCGCCCTTGGGTTCCCAGTCCTGCGCCTGGGCGAGTCCCGCAGCCGCCATCAGGATGCCCGCGGCCATCGCCACCGCTCTTTGTCCAAATCTCATGTCTGTCCTCTCCCTGTCCGACCCGTCCGTCACCGTTGCTGCAGGCCTTGGGCCGGTGTAGCAAGATTGAGCGCACCTGACCAGTTTTCCGGCACGGTGTCGAAAGCGAGCCCTCGGTGCAGCCCCGTGGTTCACAAACGCATGATGCCGGGTGACATTTCCCGTTCCATGCTATTCTAAAGGCATCGTGTTTCGAAAGGTGCCCACACATGGGACTATTCCGACAGATCGCGCTGAGCGCGGCCGTGATCGCCGCGGCGCTCTATCTCTGGATTACCTACGTGCCATCGTCGCATCCGGTACTGGAGCGCTTCGGCCTCGCGGAGATACTGGGGATCGAGCTGTCGGATCCCGAGGCGCAGGGCGCCGGCGGCGGACCCTTTGGCGGTGGCGGCGCAACCCGGGTCCTCGTGGGCGAGGTGAGCGAGCGAACGCTGGCCGACCGCGTGCGTGCCATCGGCGACGGGCAGGCCCTGCGCGCGGTTACCGTCCGGTCGCAGGCCGTGGGCCTGGTGTCGGAGATCAACGTGCAGGCCGGCATGCGGGTCGAGGCCGGCGCGGTCGTCGCACGGCTGGAAAACGAGGCCGAAAGCATCGCCCTGGAACGTGCACAGATCGTGCTGGCCGATGCCCGTGACGAATTCGCGCGGTTGCAGCAGCTTCAGGGCAACGTGACCGAAGTGCGCCTGCGCGAGGCGGAGCTTGCCCTGCGCGAGGCCGAACTGGAACTGCGGCAGGCGGAATTCGATCTGGCGCAGCGCGAGATCGTGGCGCCGATTTCCGGCTGGGTCGGCATCCTGGACGTGGAGGTGGGCGACCGGGTGCTGGCGCAGGATGCGCTGGCCACGATCACCGACCGCTCCGCCCTGCTGATCGACTTCCGCGTGCCCGAACGCGTGGTGACCAAGCTGGAGCCGGGCATGCCCCTGCAAGTCACGCCGCTGGGGCTGCGCGACACCGAACTGACCGGCGAGATCAGCGCCATCGACACGATCGTCGACCGCGCCAGCCGGACCCTGCGGGTTCAGGGGCGGGTCGACAACGCCGACGACCGGCTGCGGGTCGGCATGGCGTTCGAGGTGGAATTGAACCTGCCCGGAGAGTCGCTGCTGTCGATCGAGCCGCTGGCGCTGCAATGGTCGAGCGAGGGCGCCTTCGTCTGGGCCGTGCGCGAGGGCAAGGCGGCGCGCGTGCCGGTGGAGATCCGGCAGCGCAATGCCAACTCCATCCTGGTCGAGGCGCCGCTGGAGCCGGGAGAGCCGATCGTGGTCGAGGGGGTGCAGAACCTGCGCCCCGGCGCCGCGGTCGAGATCGCAAATCCGCCCGAGGACGCCGCGCGCGCGTCGCTGGCCCCTGCCCGCCTGTGAGGCCCCGATGAGCGAACACGCACCTGTCCGGACCTTTGGAACGGCGCTTTTCGTCCGGCGTCCGATCCTCGCATTCGTCCTGAGTGCGCTGATCGTTCTGGCGGGTCTCGCGGGCCTATTCGGGGCCGAAATTCGCGAGTTGCCCAATGTCGACCGCCCCGTGGTCACGGTCACGACGGAGTTTCCCGGCGCCTCCCCCGAAACCGTCGACCAGGAGCTGACTGGCCGGATCGAGGGCGCGGTGGGCCGCGTTTCCGGCATCCGCTCGATCTCCTCCAACTCCCGTTTCGGGCGCAGCCGGGTGACGCTGGAATTCGAAAGCAGCGTCGATGTCGACGTGGCAGCGACGGATGTGCGGGACGCCGTGGCGCGCATCGCCCCTCAACTTCCCGAGGAAGCGGAGGAGCCGAGCATCGTCAAGGCCGACGCCGACTCGAGCCCCGTGATGCGGATTGCCGTCACGTCCTCCGGCCGCTCCCCGCAGGAGCTGACACAGATCGTGCAGGACCGGGTGGAGGACCGGCTGGTGTCCATCGAGGGCGTCGCCGACCTGCAGATCTACGGCGACCGCGAACCGATCTTCCGCGTGGACGTGGACCAGCTTTCCCTTGCCAGCCGCGGGCTGACACTGGCCGACATCGCGCGTGCGCTGGAGGATGTGGCCTTCGACGCGCCCGCCGGGGATCTGACCGGGGACAGGCAGTCGATCGCGGTGCGTACGACCGCGACCGTCTCCACCGCGGAGGCGTTCGAGGCGCTGCAGATCGCGCCCGACGTGCGGTTGCGGGACGTGGCGCGGGTGACACTTGGACCCGCCCCCAACGAGACCATCCTGCGGGCCAACGGTCAGTCGGGCCTCGGCATGGGCGTGATCCGGCAGGCCACGTCGAACACGCTCGACATCTCCGAGGCGGTGCGCGGCGTGGTCGCCGAACTCGACGCGACCCTGCCCGAGGACATCAACATCTTCGTCACTTCCGACGATGCCACCTTCATCCAGGGATCGATCAACGAGGTGGTCAAGACGCTGGCTCTGGCGATGGGCATCGTGGTCGTCGTGATCTTCGTCTTTCTGCGCAGCGCCAGTGCCACGCTGATCCCGGCGCTGACCCTGCCGGTGGCGCTGATCGGGACGCTCGCGGGGATCTACCTCGTGGGCTTTTCCGTCAACATCCTGACGCTGCTGGCGCTTGTGCTGGCCACCGGGATGGTGGTCGACGACGCCATCGTGGTGTTGGAGAACATCGTGCGCCGCCGGGGCGAAGGCATGGGGCCACGCGCCGCGGCGGTGCTGGGCACTCAGCAGGTCTTCTTCGCGGTCGTCACCACCACGGTGACGCTGGCCGCGGTCTTCGTGCCGCTCTCCTTCCTGCCGGGACAGGCGGGCGGGTTGTTCCGCGAGTTCGGTTTCACGCTGGCGATGTCCGTCATGTTGTCGTCGGTCGTCGCGCTGACGCTTTGCCCGGTGCTGGCCAGTCGTGTCCTGTCCGCTCCGCCGAAGGAAGGCGCGCGCGGCCCGATGATCTGGCTCGGCAACCATCTCGCCGCGTTTTACCGCACGACGCTGCAGGGCGCGCTGGCCAACCCGCTGGTCATTCTGCTGATCGCCGCCCTCTTCTCCGCCACGGCCGTCTTTGTGGCCGGTGACATCCGCCAGGAACTGACCCCGCGCGAGGACCGGGCCGTGGCCCTGCTGCGCCTCTCCACCCCACAGGGCGTGTCGCTGGAGTACACCAGCGCCAAGATGCAGGAGATCGAGGATGCCGTTGCCGACCTGCGCGACTCCGGCGAGATCACCAACGTCTTCGCCATCACCGGCTTCGGCGCGGACAACGCAGGCTTCATGGTCTTCACCCTGTCCAAGTGGGAGGAGCGCAGTCGAAGCCAGGACGAGATCGTGACGGATATCAACGCCCGGCTGCGCCAGTTGATCGGCGTGCGCGCCTTTGCGATCCAGCCCAACTCGCTGGGTATTCGCGGTGCCGGGCGGGGCCTCAGCTTTGCCATCACCGGCGACAACTATGCCCAACTGGCAGAGGTCTCCGAACGGCTGGTCGAGGAGATGCAGAAGAACCCCGCGATGGGCCAGGTCCGGCTGGAGTACGAGACCACGCAGCCGCAGCTTTTCGTGCAGATCGACCGGCAGCGCGCGTCCGACCTGGGCGTCGACATCACCGGGCTCGGCAACGCTTTGCGGGCCGTGCTGAACGGACGCACCATCGGGTCGGTCTTCGTCGACGACACCAGTTTCGACGTGCAGCTTCTGTCGACCTCCGACCCGGTGAACGATCCCGGCGATCTTGAGAACATCTTCGTGCAGTCTGGCGACGGCAAGATGATCCCGATGTCCAGCTTCGTCACGCTGGAGGAACGCGCGGTGGCCCCCGAACTCGACCGCGAGGATCAGAACCGGTCGGTGGAGATCGCCGCGAGCCTGTCGCCCGAATTGTCGCTGGGTGACGCGCTGGCCGAGGTCCGCGACCTGGCCGACGGAATCCTGGCCGAGGAGAACCGTGTCGTGCCGCTGGCCGAGGCCGCGACGCTGAACGAGACGAACTCGGGCATGTTCCTGACCTTCGGGTTCGCCATCGTGGTCGTGCTGCTGGTGCTGTCTGCGCAATTCGAAAGCTTCGTGTCGGCCATCGTGGTGATGATCACGGTTCCCATCGGGCTGGCCTGCGCCATCTTCGCGCTGGCGTTCACCGGGCTCAGCCTCAACGTCTACAGCCAGATCGGACTGGTCATGCTGATCGGCATCATGGCCAAGAACGGTATCCTGATCGTCGAGTTCGCGAACCAGCTTCGCGACCGGGGGCAGGATGTCGCCTCTGCCATCCTGGACGCCTGCACCATTCGACTCCGCCCGGTGATGATGACCATGGTCTCGACCGTGTTCGGCGGTGTCCCCTTGATCCTGTCGTCCGGCGCGGGCGCGGAGGCGCGCGAGGCGCTGGGTTGGGTGATTGTCGGCGGGCTCGGTCTGGCCACGCTCTCCACGCTCTATCTCACGCCCGTCGCCTACCTGCTGCTGGCGCGGTTCTCGACGCCCAGAGCGACGGAAGAGGCGCGGCTGGTGCGCGAGTTGGAAGAGGCGCAGGCGATCTAACTCGGCACCGCCGATAACGTCAGACCGTTATCTCCATCCGGTCACGGGCGATCGTCCATCCTGCGGCCTCCACCTCCCGCCGCTCGTCCCCGTCGGGTTGCAGCATCGGGTTGGTGTTGTTGATGTGGATATAGGTCTTGGACGCCCGGACTCCGGCGAGCCTGGCCAGCGATCCGTCCGGTCCGCTGACCGGGATATGCCCCATGCGGGTGCCGGTCTTGACCCCCGTGCCAGTACGGATCATCTCGTCGTTGTCCCAGAGCGTTCCGTCGAAGAACAGGTGATCGGCATCGGCGATCTCCGCCAGCAGGTCCTCCGTCACGTCGGCACAGCCGGGAACATAACAGACGACGCGCGATGCGCTTTCCAGCCTTACGCCCACGGTCTGCTCGCCCACCAGGTCGGTCTCGACCACCTCCCCCTCCATGAAGAGAGGCACCTTGCCCGGCACAGGGAAAATCCGCGCGGTCAGCCCCTCCTGCAACTGGAACGGCTGGTTCAGCGCGACCCGCGCGCGTGGCACCAGCTCGTGCGACACCGCATCGAAGATCCGGTTCTGCTCCAGCACATCGAGAATGTCGCCCGTGGCGTGGAGCCGGAACGGCGTCTGCTCGCGCAGCGACAGGAGCCCGGCGATATGATCGATGTCACCATTGGTCAGAAGCACCGACACGATCGGGGTGTCGCGCAGACTGCGCGGATGCAGGGCGGAGTTCTCCAGCAGCTGCTGGCGGATATCGGGCGAGGCGTTCAGGATGCTCCAGTCGGACCCGTCGACGGACACGGCCAACGACGATTGCCCGGAAGGCGGGATCGCCCCGCTCCGGGCATCCTGGCAATTCCTGCAACCGCAATTCCACTGCGGCAAGCCGCCGCCCGCGGACGCTCCCAGGACCAGAAACCGCATCCCCGGTCCCTACCGGTTCACAGCGTCAGTAAAGATCGGGGTCCTGGCCGCGGCCATCTTCCTCGGCCGGTGCGTACATGTTGATTTCCATGCCGCAGTTCAGTTCCTTCATCTTCGGGGTCGTCCAGGCCATGTCGTTCCTCCCTTTGGCGCTGCAGTGTCGGATGTGACCTTATGCGCATCGGGTCCGCGCGCAAATGCTCCATTGGTCTTAACCCGCCCGGTCGTCACCGGGTTGCCACGCAGCCACTGCAACGGCTCAGTGGCGGGCTTAGTGCCGGGCTCGGTAGCGGGCATTCTGGCGGGCTGGCGTAAGACCATTGTCGAATGTTGCCCGCGCGGACCGATCCTTAACCTGCCGCCATGCGCATGATCCTCTCCGGCCTGCTGGCAGCTTGCCTTGCCCTCCTATCGGCCGTCTCTCTGGCGGCCGAGCCGTCGCCGCGCGCGGCGCTGGCGGATCTCGTGCGCGCGCCCTTCTCGCTGGGTGACGCGTTGAACGACAAGGGTGTCTACGAACTCCTGAACTCCGGCGGTGCGCATGCCGGTTACGTCTTCGAAACCGAACCGCTGGCCCCCCTGCCCGGCTTTTCCGGCGCGCCGATCAACCTGCTGGTCACGCTTGACCTGGAGGGGCGGTTCCTCGATGTCCGCCTGCTGGAGCACAACGAACCGATCTTCGTCTCCGGCCTCGGACAGGCGCCGTTCCACAAGTTCTTCGAACAATATGCCGGTCTCTCCATCTCCGATTCCATCGTGGTCGGCACCCCGTACGGAGAAGCCTCGGGCGGTTCGTCACTCGTCTATCTCGACGGCGTGACCAAGGCCACGGCCAGCGTCCGGATCGCTCATGAGTCGGTCATGGGCGCTGCGCTCGCCGTGGCCCGCGACAAGATGCAGGGCATCGCCACAACGCCGCCCGCCCGGCCCGATCCGGGCCACGTAGAGACATTGACCTGGGCCGATCTCGTCGCGCAGGGGATCGCCACGCGCAAGACCGTCACCAATGCCGAAATCGACGCGCTGTTTGCCGGCACGCTTTGGCAGGACGACGATCCGGAGGCCCGCGAAAACCCCGGATCGCCCTATCTCGATCTCTGGCTTGTCGATATCGGTCCCAGTTCCATCGCGCGGGCGGTCCTTGCCCCGGATACCTTCGAGGACCTGCAACGATTTCTCGAAATCTCCGACAACGACGAACCGCTCCTGCTGATCGAAACCGCGCGGCACGGGCTCGTCTCGCCGGACTTCGTGCGCAACACTGCCCCCGACTGGATTTCCGCCGAACAGGACGGGCTGCCGGTGGCGCTCCGCGATGCCGACTTGCTGGTGGAACTCGTCGAGGATGCGCCCGACGGCGTGGCCATGATCCTGCGCACCGACCGCAGGCTGGGCTTCGATCCGGCGCGCGCGTGGGTTCTGAAAGTGCTGGCGGTTCGCGAGCACGGGATGTTCCGGCCCGAAACGGGATCGATCACCATCGACATCCCGCACGAAACCCCGGAGCGGTTCTTCACCCGGCCGGAGCAGGTCGTCGCGGCTCCGCCCTGGCTCGATGCGCTGCGCAATCGCCAGACCGACCTCGTTGTTCTCGGAGTGACGTTGACGGCGCTGCTCCTGGTTCTGGGTTTCGCAACGAACCGCCTTGCAGCGCTGCGTCATTTCACACCCGTTCGCCTCGCCGTTCTGGCCATTGTCACCGGGTTCGTCGGCTGGTGGGGCCAGGGTCAGCTCTCCATCGTCACGGTTCTGGGCGTCATACGGACAGCGTGGGAGGGGGGCAGCTTCGCCTTTCTGCTCTATGACCCCTTCTCGCTCGCCGTGTGGGCGGCCGCGATCCTCGGCTTCGTGCTCTGGGGCCGCGGTCTCTTCTGCGGCTGGCTCTGTCCCTTCGGCGCATTGCAGGAGTTCGCCCACCACCTGGGCCGCCGCTTGCGCCTGCCGCGCATCGAGCCTTCGGCGCGTTGGGATGCGCGCCTGAAATGGCTGAAATACGTCTTTCTCGCCGGGCTGGTCGCGCTGGTCTTCGTGGCCCCGGCGCAGATCGACACCGCGGCCGAGGTGGAACCCTTCAAGACCGCCATCACCACCTTCTTCATGCGCGAGTGGTACTACGTCGCCTATGCGCTCTTCTGGCTTGGACTGGGAATGGTGCTTTTCAAGGGCTTCTGCCGCTATGTCTGCCCGCTCGGCGCGGTCATGGCGATCGGCGGCCTCCTGCGCGGCCGCGACTGGATCGCTCGCCGGTCCGACTGCGGGGCGCCCTGCCAGCTCTGCCGGGTGAAGTGCAATTACGGCGCGATCGAAGCCACGGGCGAAATCCGGTACAATGAGTGTTTCCAATGCCTCGACTGCGTGAAGATCCACGACGACCCGTCGCAATGCGTGCCGCTGGTCCTGTCCTCGCGCGGCCGCGGCCGGAGGCTTGCCGCCGAATGATCCCGCGCCGCCGTTTCCTCGCCATCTCCGCCGCGGCTCTCTGCGCGCCTGCCCACGCGACCTCGCCAGTGCGTTGGCGCGGCCGGGCCATGGGCGCGGAGGTGTCGCTGACGCTGGAGGGGCCGGAAGACCTGGCGCGCCGGACCATCGCCCGCATCACCGAAACACTGCGCCGCTGCGAGTCGCTTTTCAGCCTCTACGATCCCGCCTCGACCCTCAGCCGGCTCAACCGGGACAAGCGCCTGCCATCCCCGCCCTCCGAATTTCTGGACCTGCTGCACCTGTGCGCCCGCATGCACCGCGCAACAGCCGGGCGCTTCGATCCGACCGTGCAGCCGCTCTGGCAGGCACTGGCGGGCGGCGGCGACGCGGAGACGGCTCGGCGCGCCATCGGGTGGGGCCGCGTGGCACTGTCGCCCCACGAAATCGCAATCGGCCCCGATCAGGCACTGACGCTGAACGGCATCGCGCAAGGCTATGCAACCGATCTTATCGCCTGCGTTCTTCGCGACGCGGGCCTGTCGCGGATCCTGGTGAATATCGGTGAGTTCCACGCGGGCGGACGGCACTGGCGGCTGGGCATCTCCGATCCGCACCACGGCCTTGTCGCGACAGAGCGTCTCGAGGATCTTGCAATCGCCACGTCGAGCCCAAGCGCCATGACCCTGCCGGGCGGGAACCCTCACATCCTCGACCCCACCGGGGATGGCGCGCCACGCTGGTCCACGGTCAGCGTCGTCGCGGAAAACGCCGCGACGGCCGACGCGCTGTCGACCGCATTCTGCCACGCGACCGAGGACGAGATCCGCAGTCTTCGGCGTGCAGACAAGAACCTGCGTCGCGTGATCTGCGTCGCACCGGATGGCACCCTTGCCCGGATCGACGCCCACACCTGAGCGAATACCCTCGGGCGTCGTCCGGGCGGGCGTGTCAGCCACTGGATACGGGGCGATGT
>CBDUPF010000006.1:0-32949 GCA_965369035.1 uncultured Aliishimia sp. | reverse complement strand
AATCCGCCGGATGCACCGTGGTCGATGGCCTTGGCATGTTGCTGCATCAGGCGGTCCCGGGGTTCGAGCGCTGGTTCGGAGAGCGCCCGAAGGTCGACAGCGCCGCGCGCGCGGCCGCGCTTCGGTGATGTTTCGTCTCGGGCTGACCGGCTCTATCGGGATGGGGAAGTCGACGACTGCCCGCATGTTCGCGGATCTGGGCTGTGCCGTCTGGGATGCGGATGCCGCCGTTCACCGGCTATACGCCGAGGGCGGTGCGGCCGTGGCACCGATGGAAGCGGCCTTTCCATCGGCGATCCGTGACGGGGCGGTATCGCGCGAAGCCCTGCGGGACATCATCGAAGCCGACCAAAGCGCTTTGCAGAAGATCGAAGCGATCGTGCATCCCCTCGTGAAAGCCGACCGTCTCGAATTCTCCCGAACCGTCGATGCGGACATAGTCGTGTTCGACATACCCCTGCTCTATGAAACCGGCAGTGAAGACGAATTCGACGCCGTGGCTTGCGTTTTCGTTCCTCCGGAGATGCAGCGGCAACGGGTCATGGAGCGGGGAACGATGACCGGCGCGCAACTGGACCTGATCTTGGCAAAGCAGTTGCCGGCAGAAGAAAAAGCAAGGCGGGCGGATTTCGTGATTGAAACCGACACCCTGGACCACGCCCGCGAACAGGTCCAATCTGTGGTCGAGCAGATCAGACGAGGCTGGCCCGATGCGTGAGATTGTTCTCGATACCGAAACGACCGGATTCGATCCGGAAACCGGTGATCGCATAGTCGAGATCGGGGCCATCGAGCTGATCGGCCATGTCCCCACTGGCCGAACCTATCACAAATACATCAACCCCGAACGCAGCATGCCCCAGGAGGCGTTCGAGGTGCACGGGTTGGGGGACGACTTCCTGGCCGACAAACCGAAATTCGCGGACATCGTCCAGTCATTCGTGGATTTCGTCGCGGACGCACGCCTTGTCATACACAACGCGAGCTTCGACATGAAATTCCTGAACGCAGAGCTGCGCTGGGCGGGATTCTCTCAGCTTGCCCTTGATCGGGCGGTGGACACGCTTCTGATCGCGCGCCAGAAGTTTCCCGGATCCCCCGCCTCGCTTGATGCGCTGTGCCGCCGGTTCGGGATCGACAACAGTGCACGAACCTTGCACGGCGCACTTCTGGACAGCGAGATCCTTGCGGAGGTCTATCTCGAGCTCATCGGCGGTCGCCAGCCGGATTTCGGCTTGTCGCAAGACACATCGCGCAATCGCACGGCAACCACCGAAAACTGGTCCATGCCGCCGCGTCCCGTCCCATTGCCGACACGACTCACGGAACGAGAGCGCGCCGCCCATGCCGCGTTCGTCGAACAGCTTGGGCCAGACGCGCTCTGGAAAACCCTGACCTAGGCGATCAGGCGTCTGCCTTCGGTTGCTGCTCGGCCTGACGACGCGCAACCTCGTTGCGGTACATGCTCAGGAAGTCGATGTTCTCGAGGTTGAGCGGAGGAAAGCCTCCATCGCGTGTCACGTCGCTGACCACCCGGCGAAGAAACGGGAAAATCATGCGCGGACATTCGATCAGCAGGAACGGGTGCAACTGCTCGTCCGGGACGTTCTCGATATGGAACACGCCGACGTAGTCGATTTCGAGCAGGAAAAGCACGGCGTCGCCGTCCTTGGCCTTGGACGTGACGTTCAGCTTGATGGCGCTTTCGTACTGGTTCTCCGCCGAGCGCTTCTTTGCGTCCAGATTGACCTGTACCTGCACGTCGGGTTGAACGTCCGCACCGATGCCCTTTTGCGCCATGATGTTCTCGAACGACATGTCGCGAACGAACTGGCCCAGAACACGCATCTGAACCTGGGGTTGCTGGGTGGCTGCTTCTTCGGCCATTAGAAAACTCCAAAAATAAGAACTTGGCTTCCCCTAGCAGGTCAGGGCTGATCGCTCAATGTCCGCGATCGTCTTTTGTCCAGCCGGAGGGGCCGTGGTGCCGACGCGGCTCGGGATCGATCTCCTCGTATTCCGCGTCGATGATGCCACTCCCGCGCCGGGACGGTCCAGGCCCATGGGGCGGCGTGCCGAAGCTCTGGACGTGAATCCGTGACCGGATTGCCTGAAAGGCTGCGACACGGACCGCCGGAATCAGCAACGCAAAACCCAGCGCATCGGTGAAGAACCCAGGGGTCAGCAGAAGAGCGCCGGAAAACAGGATCATCGCCCCGTGGGCGAGTTCCTCGGTCGGATCGTCAAGGCGATTGAGCCGTTCTTTCAGTTGCCGCAGCGCAAGCGCGCCCTGCTGCCGCACGAGAAACGTGCCCAGCACGGCCGTCAGCACGACGATCAGCAGCGTGGGCCAGAGCCCGATTGCGCCACCGACCTGGATGAACAGCGCGATTTCGATCAGCGGCACCGCGATGAATGCGATCAAGAGCCACATCAATACATTTATCCTTCCTCTACCGTGCCAGTGGACTTGCCCCTTCCCAGCACCTACATAGTGATCCATAGACCATCTTGCCATGCACGCCTGAAACGAGGTCCTGATGAATTCGCCCCTGATCCAGCTTCTTGTTCTGGCTGGTATCGCCATTTTCCTGATCCTGCGACTCAAGAGTGCGCTTGGGACGCGGGAGGGTTTCGAGCGGACCGACGTCGTGAAGCCGGCGAACGAACCTGCCCGGCGTGCGGATTTCGAGGTCATCGAAGGCGGACCGGACCGGGATATCGTCGATCACGTCGAGGCGGGGTCCCCGGCGGCGAATGCGCTTCACGCGATGAAGGAGGTCGAACCGGGTTTCTCGGTCAGCGAGTTCCTGGGCGGTGCGCGCGGCGCCTACGAGATGATCGTGATGGGCTTCGAAAAGGGCGACCTGGCACAGATCAAGCCGTTCCTGGCCGAAGATGTCTACGAGTCCTTCGCCGAAGTTGTGCATCAACGCGAAGAACAGGGTTTGACGATCGAAGCCGAATTCATCGGCGTGCGTGAAGTCAAGCTGTCGAGCGCCAGCTTCGACGAGGACACGAGGGAGGCCGAAATTGCCGTTCGGTTTGTCGCCGAGCTGACCTCTGCCGTGCGCGACAAGTCCGGCACGATCATCGAAGGCTCCACAACCGAGATCAAGCGGCAGCGCGATACCTGGGCCTTCGCGCGGAAGATGGGCAGCGACGATCCCAACTGGCTGCTCGTGTCGACAGACGGCTGACGTGCGGACACCGCCGTGTCTTGCCCGCCGGAGTTCACCGTGGTCGAATTACCCGCCGCACATTGGGACCATCGCGTCGGATTTTTCCGCAGTCCCGTCATCTGGGAATCCCCGGGCGACTTGATCCAGCCGCCGTGTGACCGGTTTCCAGAGTTCGTGTCATGACGCGGGGCCGCAAGCTGCGCCCGGATGAGATGGATCTTTGGCAACAGGTGGCGCGCAACGTGTCGCGGCTGGAAAAAACACCGCGCGCACTGCCAACTGCACCGAAAGCCACACCATCCCCGACGGCGCCAGCCCCGAAATTTGACGTCCCGCCGCAGCGGATCGGCGGTGGCAAGACCCCTCCGAAAGACGACCTTGCCCCGACACTTTCGCAGAGTCTCGAGCGCCAACCGGTACGCATGGACAACAAGGCATATCGCCAGTTGCGCCGCGGTCGGGTGAAGCCGGATGCCCGGATCGACCTGCACGGCATGACGCTCGACCGGGCCCATTCGGCTCTGGTCCGTTTCGTGATGACGCAGCACACTGCCGGCAAGCGTCTGATCCTGGTCATTACGGGCAAGGGCAAGCCGCGCGACGACGACGGTCCGATCCCCGTCCGTTTCGGGGTGTTGCGCCACCAGGTACCGGAATGGTTGCGCCTGCCCCCGCTGTCCGGTGTCGTGCTGCAAGTCACGCAGGCGCATGTCAGCCACGGGGGCGACGGCGCCTATTACGTATATCTGCGCAAGTCTCGGTAAGCGGGAACCGTGCCGCGATAAAGCGATATCCCCAGCCACAGGGCCGCCGTGGATATCAGGAAGTAACCCGCAACGAACACGTATTGCCGGTCGAGTCCGACCCCGTGGTCGATGAAAAGGCCGGTGATCCCCGGCCCGATGGCGGACCCCAGAACCATGATCGCCGCCGCCATGGCCTTGATCGCCCCGATATGCCGCGTGCCATAGAATTCGGCCCAGAACGCATTGGGGATCGTCGCGTTCGCACCGGTCGTCATTGCCAGCAGGAAGAAGCCGAAAAAGAACGCCGCTGCATCCTGCCCGAAAGAGAAGCAGAGATAGGCGCCGACCATGGGCAGTTGATAGAACGGCATCGTCCGCGCCGTCCCCCACCGGTCGATGGCCCAGCCCGACAGGATCATCATGGCGACAGACATCGCGGTGTAGATCGGAAAGAACATCACCAGTTCCAGGTGGCTCCACCCTTTCAGCGCGGCAAAGTTGACATGGTGGAAGAAGAACGCGGTATTGAACGCGGGCGGACCCAGCAGCGCGGGCACCAGGAGCCAGAACAACGGGTGGTGCAGAACGGCGCGGCGGGTCCAGTGATTGTCGCTCATCCCTTCGCTCTGTGTTTCGGCGGCGACCTGCCGCGGGTGCCGTTCCGTTCGCAGAAGCCTGTAGAGCAGCGGAATACCGAGCGCGGACACGAGTGCGGCGCCGAACCACAGGTATCTCCAGTCGATTTGTCCCAGCAGCGCGACGAAGGTAATGGGAAAGGTCAGTTCACCAAGCGTGAAGCCCAGCGTGCAGACAGCCAACGCCCGCCCGCGCGTTGCGACGAACCAGCGCGCCATCGCGACGACCGCGGTGTGGCTGGCCATTCCCTGCCCGAAGAAACGCAACAACAACACCACGATCACCAGACCGCCGGCAAAGGGGTTCAGCGCCATGGACAGGCAGGCCAGCGACAGACCGGCCAGGACGAAAACCCCCAGCGTGCGCGTGTAGAACCGGTCCGTCAGCGCCCCCGCCCGCACCATCAGGATCGCCGACAATGTCGTCCCGACGCCGTAGATCAGGCTCCACTGCCCTTCGGTCAGGTCGAAGTCGGTGAGGATGCGGTCGGCGAAGATCGAGATGAAGAATGTCTGCCCGAACGAGGACAGGAACGTCAGCAGCGCCCCGGCACCCAGCCAGGCAGCGTTCTCACGCAGGAAAGTCGCGGTTCTCATCTCGCCCCGGGTTCATCTCGAATTGCACGGCTTGGGCTCGGACCGCCGCTGGCAGCCGGGCAGGTGGGAATCACCGTGATCGCCCTGCACGGTGCGGGTCTGCCAGCCGTCGCCGATTTGCGCCAGTGCAATCTGGCCCGAACGGGTCGCTAAAGCACGTAGCGGCTGATGTCCGTGGATTTCGCGAGCGCCGCGAGATGGTCTTCGACAAATGCGGCATTGACGGTCACCGTGTCACCGCCGCGGTCGGGCGCATCGAAGGAGATATCCTCGAATACCCGCTCCATCACCGTGTAGAGCCGCCGGGCCCCGATGTTTTCGACGGACTGGTTCACCTCCGCCGCAATCCTTGCCAGTGCCGCGATGCCGTCCTCGGTGAACTCCACTATCACCTCCTCGGTCCCGAGCAGCGCGGTGTACTGTTTGGTCAGCGAGTTGTCCGTTTCGGTGAGGATCCGCACGAAATCCGCCTCGGTCAGCGCGCGCAGTTCGACGCGGATGGGCAGACGACCCTGGAGCTCGGGCAGCAGATCGGAGGGTTTCGCGATGTGGAACGCGCCGGAGGCGATGAACAGGATATGATCGGTCTTGACCGGTCCGTACTTGGTGCTGACCGTGGTGCCCTCGATCAGGGGCAGCAGGTCGCGTTGCACCCCCTCGCGGCTCACCTCTCCGCCGCGCGCATCCTGACGCGTGGTGACCTTGTCGATTTCGTCGAGGAACACGATGCCATTCTCTTCGACGGCCTTCAACGCAGCGCGGTTGACCTGTTCATCGTCGAGAAGCTTGTCCGCCTCTTCGCTGATCAGAATCTCGTAGCTGTCCGCGACCGTCAGGCGGCGCTTTACCTTGCGGCCCTGAAACGCCTTGCCGAACAGGTCGCCCAGATTCATCATTCCCATGCCGCCTCCCGGCTGGCCGGGAATTTCCATCATCGGCAGAGGGCTGGAGGTGTCCGCGACTTCGAGGTCGATCATCGTGTCGTCAAGCTCGCCCGTCTTCAGCTTCTTGCGGAACATCTCGCGCGTGCCTTCGCGCGCGTCTGTGCCGGCGATGGCGTCGATCACGCGCTCCTCCGCGGCTGAATGCGCCTTTGCCTTCACATCCTCCCGCATCATATCACGGGTCATCGTGATGGCGGAATCGACCAGATCACGGACGATCTGTTCCACATCGCGGCCGACATAGCCGACCTCGGTGAACTTGGTCGCCTCCACCTTGATGAAGGGAGCCCGCGCCAACTTGGCCAGACGGCGGCTGATCTCCGTCTTGCCGACGCCGGTCGGGCCGATCATGAGGATGTTCTTCGGATAGACTTCATCGCGCAGGTCGTCGGGCAACTGCTTGCGCCGCCAGCGGTTGCGCAGCGCGACGGCGACTGCGCGTTTGGCGTCCTTCTGCCCGATGATGAATCTGTCCAGTTCCGAAACGATTTCGCGTGGGGTGAGATCGGTCATGTCAGTCCTTTGTCCAGATGGGCTGGCGGAAGGCGATCCAGCGGAAGGCCGGGAATGAGCCTCAGCAGTCGGGCCCGGATCGCCTCCCAGAACGCGCCGAGCAACAGAAGGCCGATGCCGAGACCCAGGATCGACCGGGCCGCACCGTCCTCATCGAAGAATGTCGCGCTGAGCGCCACGATATACGCGGTCGCCGCGATGAGGAACGACCGCCGATCGATCACGACAGCCACGATCGCGAACAGCACCAGAAGTCCGAGCAGGAGCAGGTCCGCGGTCCGGTCGCCCCGGTCGAGCAAGGTGAGCGCGACGGTGTTCACGAGTGCCGGCGCGGCCACGACGTGCAACCAGAAACCGTTCGCGGAGCGACGTGTCACCCGGTGGGGGTCGGACATGTCGAACGCCATCGCCGCCCCGAAGACAAGCAGCCCGAGACCCAACGTGATCCAGGCGAACGGCCCGTTCGCGGAGAGCAGGAACAGATCCTGTGGCGTGGCGATCTGCCCTCCCTGGGCCGCTGCCGTCACCACCGCGACGGCGAAGGCACCCAGCGCAATCAGCGCGAGCGCGAACGGCACGCGAAACCGCCACCAGAAGACTGCGAGTGCTCCGGTCGCCAGGATCAGGGGCCAGGGCAGGCTGGCGAAATCGCCGCGCGCCACCATCACGGGCTGCGACAGCCCCGCCGCCAGCGAAACGGCCGCGTTTCCGGCGAAAAGGACTGTCAGTGCAATCGACGGCGCGATCATTCTCCGCCGGCGCGTGAAATACTCGGCCAGAAGCCACAGGATCACCGCAGCCGCTGCCCCGTAGCTCAATGCCACGGACTGGACATCGGCGATCCGCGTGGCGAGCGACATGGTGACAAGACCCGACCAGCCCATCGAGACGATCACGAGGCCGACCACGATGAAAATCTCGTTGAAGCCGCGGAAAAGTTCGAAGGGCTCGTCCCCCGGCGCGAGGTCCGACCGGGCACCCGCACGTGCATGGGACAGCTGGATCAGAGACGCTGCCTGTGCCTCCGTCAGCAGTCCCGCGCCGACCGCCGCCCGAAGGTCGGACGGCCCGATCATGCGGAAATCGTCTCCACTGTGAGGTTGCCGTTCGTGTAGACACAGATATCGGCAGCAATTGCCATGGCGGCGCGGGCGACCTCCTCGGCCGACTTGTCGGTGTCCATCATGCCGCGGGCCGCCGCCAGCGCGTAGTTGCCGCCGGAGCCGATGGCGGTCACGTCATGTTCCGGTTCCAGAACGTCCCCGGCACCCGTGATGACAAAGATCTGGTTGCCATCGGTGACGATCAGCATCGCCTCCAGTTTCTGGAGGTACTTGTCGGTGCGCCAGTCCTTGGCCAGATCCACGCAGGCGCGCGCCAACTGACCGGGCGTCGCTTCGAGTTTGGCCTCGAGCCGTTCGAGCAGGGTGAACGCATCGGCCGTCGATCCGGCAAACCCCGCGACAACGTCGAATCCACCCGGGGAGAGCCGCCGCACCTTTCGCGCGGTGCCCTTGATCACGGTATCGCCGAGCGACACCTGCCCGTCACCGGCCACCACGACCTTGCCGTCCTTCTTGACGCCGATGATCGTGGTCCCGTGCCAGCCCGGAAATTTCTGGTCTGCCATTGGGTGCTCCGTCCTGGGATGTTCCGCCGCTATATGGAGGCAGCGTCGCGCAGGCACAAGTGCGCGCCTGTGCCGCGCCGTCGCATGTCATGTTCGGGGGTCGTATGAGCCGGTGCGCCCCTCGGGACGGCTGGCTATCGGGGTCAGTCGGGACGCTGCGCCACAGCGCGCGCCCCGCAACCCATCGTCAGATGCTGTCTTCGATCCAGCTTTGCAGCGCGGCCTTGGGCTTTGCGCCAGCCATGTTCGACACGACCTGCCCGTCCTTGAAGATGAAGAGCGCCGGAATGCCCCGGACGCCCATCTGGGCCGGAGAATTCGGGTTTTCGTCGACATTGACCTTGGCGATCTTGACCTTGCCATCCAGTTCCGCCGAAAGCTCCTCCAGAGCGGGGCCGATCTGCTTGCAGGGACCGCACCATTCGGCCCAGAAGTCCACGACCACGGGAATATCGGAATTGCGGACTTCGGCGTCGAAGGTTTCGTCGGTGACGGCGACCGTGGCCATGTCGTTCTCCTGATGATCTGACGTTGGACGCGGACCCTATGAAGGAGCTTGGTCGCCGTCAAGATGTGGTGAGCGGGCCAGAGCTTCCTTCACCAGATTTTGTGGCAAGGACATGTAGCTGCCGGTCGCGGTCCAGAGTATCCCCGTCGCGACCTCACGGTCCGGGTAGATCTGTTCCAGTGCAACCGCGTAGGCCCCCATCTGCCGCAGGATGCCTTCGGGACATTGCGCCGGCGTCTCCGGAACCGCGAGGTTCGTCTTGAAATCCACGGCCGTCACCCGCGTCGGCGTCAGAACCAGCCGGTCGATCGTGCCGAGGATCGGTTTTCCGTCGAGCCGCGCCGTCACGGACACCTCGGACAATGCGGTCGGATCGAAGATCCACGCGAGATCGGGTGAGGACCGTGTGGCGCGCGCTTCGGCCATGGCAGCCGCATGCAGTTCGGGCGACAGTTCGGGTGGAATGGTCACCGATTGCGCCAAGCCGTCCCAATCGGAGTCCGCCGCGTCCGCGATCAGTTCCAGCAGGCGGTGAACATGGGTGCCCCGCGCCAGGGCCACCGGTTCGGGAAGCCCAAGAAGCGAGGGAAGCGCCTTGAGGCCACCCAGATCGGACGGCGACAACGGGTCCGTACGCCCCGGAACCTCTGTAACGGGGTCATGGAAAAACGGCTCCAGTTCCACCGCATCACCATCCGTCGCGGGCCTTGGCGGTACGGCGGGCAGCGACCAGTCCCCGAATTCGTAGCGCAAGCCGGTCCCGAGCGGGAATTCGTGCTTCACCGCACCGGTCGCCTGCATGCCCGCGCGGACGGTCTGATACCAGTCCGTGCCGTCCTTGCTGAGGTCGCCCGCCGCGGCCACGATCAGCCAGGTTTCCGCGCGCGTCATGGCCACGTAGAGAAGGCGCATGCGTTCGCGCGCTTCCGCGTCCTTGCGCCTGTTCACCGCCAGCTCGATCGTCTCGGGCATGTCATCCGCGCCGGTTTTCCAAATAACCCCCGCGTCCGTTTCCAGCAATTCGCTTTTCACCTTCAGATCGCGGCTGCGGCAATCGGGAAGGATCACGACCGGAGCCTCGAGCCCCTTGGCGCCATGCACCGTCATCACGCGAATCAGGTCGCCGCTGCTGTCCACCTGCCGCTTGATTTCCAGATCGTCCGTTTCCGCCCAGCGCAGGAAGCCGGTAAGGCTCGGAACCGAACTGCGCTCGTAGGCCATCGCCTGCGCAAGGACTGCATCTATGCCGTCCTCGGCCTCCGGCCCCAGCCGGGACAGCAGCTTCTCGCGCCCTCTGTAGCGGGTCAGGATACGTTCGAGCAGATCGTAGGGACGCAGGAAGTCGATCTGTCCGCGCAGATCGGTCAGCATGGCATATGTTCCGGGATGTTCGTCGCGGCGCGCGCGCAAGGTCTCCCAAAGATGTGTTTCCTTGCGACCATGGGCGAGGTCGAAAAGGTTCTTTTCGCTCCACCCTCCCAAAGGCGACCGCAGGACCGTTGCCAGCGCCAGACTGTCTTCGGGCGTGGTCAGGAAGGACAGAAGTGCGATCAGGTCGCGCACGGCCAATTCGCCGCCGATCCGAAGCCGGTCCGCCCCGGCAATCGGCAGCTTGCGGGCCTTGCACGCCCGGATGATCTCGTGAAACAACGGCTTGCGCGTCTGCATCAGGATCATCACGTCGCCCGCGCGAACCGGCCGCATGCGAAAGGGATCACCCGGCCTGTCGCGGTCCGGAATCAGGACGGGCGACGCCGGATCCAGCATGGCGGCGATCCGGTCGGCGATTTCATCGGCCAGAACGATATCGTGATGAGTGGTGGATTTGCGATCGACGGGGTCCGACCAGATCCGGTCGTCATTGTCCTTTTCGGCGTCGATCACGGGCCAAAGATCGACGCGCCCCGGTTTGTCCGCGTGAAAGGCGCGATGGGTCAAATCCGTCACGAACCCGGCTCGCTGCAGGCCCGCAAAGGTCCGGTCGACCACCCGCAGGATCGCGTCGGACGACCGGAAGGAGAACTCCAGCGCACGGCTCGCCAGGGGCGTTCCCGCATCGCGCAGCCTGTCTCCGAATTCCTGCTCCATCCGGTCGAACTCGTCAGGATCGGCACCCTGGAAGGAGTAGATCGACTGCTTCTTGTCCCCCACGACGAAGATCGTACGCGTTTGTCCGGGCCGGGTTCCCTCGCCGGCGGAAAACTCCTGCGCGAGCTTGCGGACAACGTCCCATTGCGTCGGGCTCGTGTCCTGTGCTTCGTCGACGAGGATATGGCTGATGCCGCCATCGAGACGGTAGAGCACCCAATCGGCGACCGCGGAGTTCGACAGCAGGTCGCGGGTCTTCAGAATGAGATCGTCGTAGTCGAGCCACCCGCGCTGGTGTTTTGCGTCGCGGTATCGTTCCAGAAACGGCCCGGCGAACTGGTGCAGGGCGTGGGTTTTCCGCGCCGCCGCAAGGCTCCGCATCGGTCCGCGCGCCGAATGTACTCTTTCAATGAACGCGTTGAGCGCAGGCAGATCGTCGGCGATCTGTTCACGCGTCGCTTTGGTCGGAAACTCGTCGATCTTCGGAAGGCCGGTGGACTGTACGACGAAGCACCGGTCCAGAATGGCCAGCGCGTCGCGGCTCGGACCTTTCACGCCAGCAAGAAGCCGCGCCGCTTTCTCGTCATTTTTGCCTTTGGCCAGCATCGGCGGAATGATGCGCTGCAAAAGCTCGATCTCGCCGCCCACGAAAACGTCCGAAAGTATCGACTGCTCCGTCAGATCGGGCGCGATATCGAACGTCCGGGCTATCTGTGGCCACGACATTGGCTCTGACAGCTGATCTCGACACTTGGCGATTTCTGCGGTGAGTTTTCCGAACACGTCGCCGGAGAAGTGTCCCACCAGCGCCCGAACGACCTGCTCGTCCCCGCCGTCGATCATTTCGTCCACAACCTCCGCCCGCAGCAGTTCGGCGGCGCGGTCTTCCATCTCCTCGAACTGCGGATTGACGCCGGCCTCCAGCGGGAAGCGCCGCAGCAACCCGGCGCAGAACGAATGGATGGTCTGGATCTTCAACCCGCCCGGCGTCTCGATGGCGCTGGCGAAAAGCGTGCGCGCGCGGCCAAGATCGCCGGGGATGTCGCCGCCCAGATCCAGAAGCGTCTCGCGCAGCGTCGCGTCCTCGCACATGGCCCAGGCACCGAGGCGCGCGAAAAGACGGTTCTGCATCTCCGACGCGGCGGCCTTGGTATAGGTCAGGCACAGGATCTGTCTCGGATCGACATCCTGCAGCAGAAGCCGGGCGACACGGTCGGTCAGAACGCGCGTCTTGCCCGATCCGGCATTCGCGGCGAGCCACGTGGACCCCGAAGGATCCGCGGCGCGGACCTGCGCCTCTGTCGCGTCGTCCCGGTGGCGCGTCATGTCAGATCCGTCGGGGCGGGATCGTCGGCGTCCTCCCATTCGCCGTGCCGGGCGAGTTGGTCATAATCGCCCGCTTCGCGTTCGGTGGTGAGCATGCGGCGCGACAGGTAATGCTGCTCCGGTTGCAGGTACGCCGCGATCAGCTGTTTCAGGCCGGCAAGCGTGTCGCGGGGCGCTTCCTCCTCCAGCGGGGCGGGCTGCACCTTGGGCGTGGCGCCCAGCCCGATGTATTCGGCACCCGCGACGGCGCGCGGACCGAGTGCCGGGAATGCGCCCTCCTCGATCATCGCCGCTTCGATCAGAAGCTGCTTGTCGAACAGGGTCTGCTGCTTCGGGGTTGGCGGGTTGCCGCTCTTGTAATCGTAGAGGACCGCCTCGCCCATGTCGGTCAGGTCGATGCGGTCGGCCCGGGCGCGAATTGACCCGCCGATCTCGGGCAGGTCGAGCAAACCGGCCGCATCGTTCTCCATCGCGGCAGGCCGGCCCCGTGCCAGGCGCTCCCGTTCCGTTTCCACGACCCACTCCGCAACCCGGGCGATGCGGGCGCGCCACATCACGCGGGCCGTGGGCCAGGGAACCCGGGCGTCAAGCACCTCGTCCGTCACTTGCATCAGGAACTCGGCAGACAACCTTTCGGGGTCGGCCGCGACTGCCGTCACGAAGTGTTCCATGATGTCGTGAACGAGAATGCCGCGGATCGGTGCGTCCGGTTCCTGTACCAGCGAATCCAGCGGCCGCAACCCGAGGCAATGCCGTGCATAGATCGCGTAGGGGTCTCGGATCAGCGTCCGGATTTCGGTGACCGAGAAATCGCGTGGTCGCGCCTCCACGGGCGGTCGCGGCGCCGCGCGCCCCTCCGGCTCCCGAAGCGCAACGCGTTCGAGCACGGCGGCGCGATGCAACCAGGCGCGGCCGCGCGCCCGCATCTCCTCCAACGCCTGCGGTCCGTTCGCATCCGGCAAGCCACCGATCATGCTGGTCAACCGATTGACCCAACGCGACGGGACCGTTTCGGCGTCGTCCGACCGGATGGCGCGCGTGATCCAGACTTCCGGAGAACATGCGGCTTGCTGGAAATCGTGCGCCGACAGCCCGATTGTCCGGTCCGGCAGCAGCAGCCCGGCCTTGTGGCGCATCGTCCGGTTCAGCCAGGGATCGTGACCCGGGTCTTCAGGCCAGACACCATCGTTGAGTCCGCCCAGGATCACGAGGTCCGCGCCCTGAACCCGGGCTTCCAGCGTCCCCCAGATCATGATGCCGGGATGGGGCTTGTCGCGGTCGCGCACCTCGGCCTGCGAAAGCACCGACGACAGAAGCTGAGCGTATTCCGTGGCCGTCATGTCGCCACCATGGTGGGCATTGGCTTCCAGCTCCGCAAAGGCGAGGAGCGCCGCCTCTCCCGCTGGCTTCAGCCAAAGCTCGCCCGCTCCGTCACCGCCGCCCGAAACGAGCTCTGCCAGAGCCCGGTGCCGGGACAGCCAATCGCCCAGATCTCGCTTGCCCGGCTCGGTTTGGCCCACGAAAGCCCGGCACAGCCATTTTGCCCAATCGTGCATCTGCGCGGAGTCGGAGTGGTCCTGCGCCGCGCGCGCCACGAGGGTCAGCAGCCGATCCTCGTCCGGAAACGGCACGCGGTCGCGACGGAGCTGCAACTCGAGCCGCTGGGTGAAGAGACCATGCGCGGGCATGGCCGGGCCGCTTTGCGCAAGCGGATGCTTCAATATCGTCAGGAGCAGTTCCGCGTCGAGCTTGTGACAGAAGAGGTCCGCGGTGTGGCGCAGGAACCGTCCCGGTGCGGTGAGATGCAGGGGCTCCCCGCCGCTGTCGTCGGGCACGATGGTCCAGCGATCGAGCGCCGCGGCGACCTGCCGTCCGAGCATGCGGTCCGGCGTGATCAGCGCCGCGCTCTGACCCGATTCCGCGGCCTTGCGCAATCTCATCGCGATGGCCAGAGCTTCGACCCGCTGCGAAGGCGCTTCCAGCAGTGTGACGCCGCGCATGCTCTCCACCAGACATCCCAGCCCGGCGCCCTCGGTCAGCCACGAATCCGTCACCGGCGCCGGACGCAGGGCCAGTGACAGCACCCTGTTGCGGTCGGGGGCCGCGGGTGAAACGTCCTGCCAACAGGGGATATCCACTGGTGAGATACCCAAATCCTGCAGGAGCCGGGCAAAACGGAACTGGGCATGATCCTCGAATTTCAGCGGGTCGGACATGCGCGCCCAGACATCGGGCGGCAGGTCGGTGTCGAAGCCGGGCAGGAGCACGGCGCCCTGCGGAAGCCGCGCTACGGCTTTCATCAGCATCGCAGTCGGTCCGCGCGATCCCGTCGAGCCGGCGAGGATGATCGGGTCTTCGGGCGAGTTGGTGTCCCATTGCCGGATCAACCGCGCCACGATCTCGCGCTGACGTGCCTCGGCATCCTGCCCGCCGTCCAGGGCGGAGACATAATCATGAGCGATTCCGATCAGGGTCTGCGCAAAGGTCCAGTGGCCGGAGTCGTCCGAGACGTCGAGATTTGCGATGGCCTTCGGGTCGACGCCTTCGGCCTGCATCTCGTCCATCAGGCCGGCAAGGCTGTCGGCCAGCGCAAAAACCGAATTGCGCGGCGCGAAATCCGGAATCCTTTCCAAGGCCGGAGCGATCAATTGCGCAAGCTGCAGACGGCGTTCCAGCGGAGATCGCGCCGCGGGCGGTTCCGGACCATCGAGAAGGGCGCCGATATCGGTCAGAAGCCGCATGCGCGGCAGGAATCCGGCCGGACCCTCGGCAAATACCGTCCGGATCCGGCGCATCATGCGGGTCGTGTTGACCAGGAGCGTGACCCGCGCCATCGCTTCGGGCGGCTGGCCGGCCATGCGGGCGCGGAGCCCATCGACCACAGCGCCCGGAAAATCCGTGCCGAGCGGCTGGGCAAAGACCCTCGGGGTGCCGGGTCCGGTCTCAAACATGGTCCGGATCCTGCAGCATCTTTTCGGCCATGGAAAGGGCGGCGGGATGGCCGATATCGCACCAGCTTCCGGGAAACATGCAGGCGAAACAGCGTCCTTCGGCGATCAGCAGATCCCAGAGACGGTTGAGCGAAAAGGCGCGCTCCGCGATCTCAACCAGGGGGTCCGTCTTCACGATCTGCACCCCGCCATAGATGGCATCGCCGCCCCGTGTGACCTGCCCCTCGGCGCTCACCGCGAAGTCCCCGCCACCAATGCGGCCGCGCACCCGGTCGGGTGGCAGGCACACCAGCAGCGCGTCCATCCGCTCCGGCTCCCAGTGGTCCGCGGCGAACCGCAAAGGGTTCGGGCCATTCCATACCGCATCGGGGTTGAGCGTCCAGACCGGCCCGGGGCCAAGTTCGGAGAGCGCGTTGCGCAAACCGCCGCCGGTGTCGAGGATCTCGGGACTTTCTTCGACGAGCCGGACGTCGGTCCCTTGCAGATGGGCGCGCAGCACCTCGCCCCTGTAGTGCAGGTTCGCGACAAGGCGCCGGGCGCCGGCGTCACGCGCAAGGTCGATGGCATGATCGATCATCGGTCGCCCGGCCAGCTCCACCATCGGTTTGGGCCGGTCGTCGGTCAGCGGGCGCATCCGGGTGCCGAATCCGGCGGCAAAGATCATCACGGCCTCCGGCATCAGGCGCATTGCGACCGGAGCAGGTCGAGCGCGGCGTCGTCCGGAGCCGGCAGCGCATCCAGCACCAGGCGACGCAGCTCCGCATCGCCCAGCGCGTCGAGATTGTACAGGATGTGACCCCAGACCCGCGGGATCAGATCGATGTAACCGGCCTTTCCGTCGCGCATGCAGAGCCGGGCAAAAACGCCGAGGATGCGCAAGTTCCGCTGCAGCCCCAACAGGTGATAGTGGGCCAGAAACTCGGGACCCTGCTCGCGAACACGAACGAAATGGGAATAGACTTCGCGCGCCAGGCCGGCTTCCACGTGGCGGCGCGCGTCCTGCAGGATCGATACAAGATCGTAGGCCGGATGCCCCAACATCGCGTCCTGGAAATCCAGCAGCCCCACACGCCTGACGCTTTCACGCCCGGGAAGCCAGATCAGGTTTTCCGCGTGGTAGTCGCGCAGAATGACGACCTGGTCCGCCTCGGCCAGCGGGGCCAGGCGGCGTTCCATTGCCGTGGTCATTCCAGCCACAAGTTCGGGGTGGGCGGAGCCGGTCAGCCCCTTGCCGTACCAGACCACGGAAAGTGCTGCCAACTCCGCCATGAGCGTCGGCGTGTAGGAGGCAAGACCGCGCAGGGGTACCGTCGTGTGCAATCGGCAAAGCACGTCCGCCGCGGCGATGTAGAGCGGCCGTTCCGGGTGGCCGGTCTCGAAGAGCCGTGCAAAGAGGTCGTCGCCCAGATCTTCCAGCAACAGGAAACCGGCCTCCTCGTCGGCCGTGATCACGTGCGGTGCGCTGAGCCCGATGCTGCCGAGCCAATTCGCGATCCGAAGGAACGGCCGGACGTCCTCGCCCTTTTCAGGCGGCGCATCCATGGCGATCACGCTGCGGTCGCGTTGCCGGAGCCTGAAGTACTTCCGGTTCGACGCATCTCCCGCAACCATCGTCATCCCGGTGGTGTCGCATCCCGCGCCGGTGAGAAAACGGAGAAGGTGGGCCTGGCGGTCAGACATGCGCCAGATCCCCGACCCGGTCGGCCCAGAAGTGGCGATCGCCGTGCGCAGTGATGCGCCGCGTGTCCGGCCCTTCCCCCGGCTCGAACCGCAAGGTCAGCGCGGTGGCGGGCGCATCCGGCCCCAGGCGATCGGGCCATTCCACGAGACAGATCTGCGTTCCGAACGCGTCGAGGAGCCCGAGTTCCGCGATCTCCTCCGGTCCGGACAGGCGGTAAAGGTCGGCATGGATGATTTCCCCCCGCGCGGTGTCGTAGGACTGGATCAGCGTGAAGGTCGGAGACGGCACATGCTCCGGCGTTGTCTGAACCGACTGGATGAGGCTGCGTGCAAAATGCGTCTTGCCTGCCCCGATCTCTCCTTCGAGCAGAAGCGTATCGCCGGGCCGCAGGCACGCGCCGATCCGGGCGGCGAAACGGCGCGTCGCCTCGGGACTGTCGAGTATCAGATCAAGAAGGAGCGCCACCATGTGCGCACAGTATCGTCACGGTGCGCGGCTTCAAGTGCCCTGCGCGGTTCCGATGCTCTCCGGACGCAGTTGATCCCGGTATGCCGTCTCCCGCGAGAGGAAGCGAACCATCGTCGATCCGGAGACCAGCGGCACCGCTTCCACCTCCAGCACGTCGCCGGATTTGGTGGTGATCCCGGCGCTCCATGCGCTGCGGTCGCCGTATTCCAGAACGAAGTCCCGCAACTCGCCGAAGACCGGCGAAGGTTCGCATTTTTCCTTCCAGCCGCGCATGCAGTCGACGATCGTCATGTCCGCGAAGCTCGCGTCCGGATCCATCGCCCACCGTTCGCGGTAGGCCGCATTGGAAACGTTCAGCACGCCGCTTGACGTGAAGACGGCGATCGCGGCGTCGAGATGATCCAGGACCGACTGGCCGAGCTCAAGCTCCGCCCGGAACCGCCGGGTCAACGATACCTCGGAACTGATGTCCTCGATCAGGAACGCGATCGCTCCGTCGGGATGCGGGCGGCCATTGACCCGGTAGGTCCGACCGGTGTCCAGGGTCCAGGTCTCCGAATACCGGCCATCGGCCGCCGCCGCGACCAGATCGGCGATCTGCTGGCGCCAGGAGTTGTAGTTCTTGGGCTCCGGCATCAGGCGGCGGTTGCGCAACTCGTCAAAGAACGACAGCAGGTTCGGGCGGGAACTCAGGAAATCCGCACCGAGCCCGGTCAGGTCGATCACGGCCGGGTTGAAAAGCACCAGTTGCCGGTTCTCGTCGAAGATCGCCAGCCCGATGGGCAGATGTGCAAAGGTCTTGGCAAGCGTCTGGACGAAGTTGCGTTGTGCCGCCTCCGCACGGACCAGCGCATTCGCATCGACCGCGGTGTAGAAATCGCCGATCCGCGTCTCCACGCGCTGCACGTCGAACCAGACGCTGTGTTTGGTATTGGGCGGGGACAGCGGAACGCGCCGCGTCCGACCGGGCTCCAGCTTGGGTTCCTGCATGCGAAAGAGAGGCAGTCCCGGTTCAGGCGGCTGCTTGAACACCTTCCGGTAGAGCTCTGCATAGGCCGGGTTGTACCACTGCACGGCTCCATCACCGTTGACCTGCCAGATCGGAATTGGCGCCACGGCGTTCGCATTGCGCAGGGTTTCCAGCTCCTCCTGCATCATGTGCATCTTCTGGCCGATCGCGCCGGAGGTCTCGTCCCGGCCGAACAGGTCCAGCCTGACACGGTTTCCGGCCTTTCGCACTTCCAGAACGCCGTCATCGGAGGCATCGCGCGCGCTGTAGTATTCGACCCCGTCATGGGCCGGGGCGGCCAGTTCGTCGCCGGGAAACACGAACCGGCCCTTGAGAAGCTGCGTGACACCGGTCCAGTCCGATTGTTCGCCCGAGTCCGAAAGCAGCGTTTCGGCCTCTTCGGACGCATCGATCAGCGTTCCGTTCTCGAAGAGGAAACTCAGCGTGCCCTCGCCCGACTTGCGCGCGGTCGGTGCCGAGCGCGGTCGTCTCATGATCCACCAAAGCGCCAACGCGGCTGTCGCCAGCCCGAAAACAAGTCCGGTGGTTGCGTCTGTCAGTGGCATAAGCCTGACCCGTAAAATCCCCGCATATCAAATTGATGGGAAATCATTAACGAAGCCTTAAGTTCAAGTGGTGATGCGCTGGTTTCGTGAAACCACGGGCGTGTTCAGCGCATGTTGCGCGTCGATGGCGTCACGGGACCAGGACACCTCGACGATGGCACCGACATCCGTGCCGCCGTCGGGGTCGGTCGCATCGCGTCCGTTGGCGAAGGTCAGTTCCGCCCCGCTGCGCTCCAGCAGCGTCTTGGCGATGAAAAGGCCGAGCCCCATGCCGTCATATCCATCGCGGCGACCGCTGTCGGACGACGCCGATTTCCGGCCGCGCCGCATGAAGGGGTCGCCGATCCGCCCGATGATCTGCGCGGGATATCCCGGGCCATCGTCGGAGATGCGGATCGAGATCGTGTCCGCCGTCCATTCGGCATGGACCCAGACCTGGCTGCGCGCGAAATCCACGGCGTTCTGTATCAGGTTTCGCAGCCCGTGTATGATCTCGGGTTTGCGCAGGACGGAGGGCTGCGCCGGATCGTGATCACCCTGCGGCGCGAAGCGGTAGTCGAGGTGGATACCCCTGTCCTCGTGCGGCTCCGCGGCCTCGTGGATCATCGCACTGAGCGGTGCCTGGCGCAGGTGCACGTCGTCCTTTCCCGCCCGGCCCATGTCGCGCAGGATGTCGCGGCACCGGTCGGCCTGTTCGCGGATCAGCAGGGCGTCGTCGCGCAGGTCGGGCCTGTCCTTCAACTCCTCCAGCAATTCCGTGCTGGTCAGCTTGATCGTGGCCAGCGGCGTGCCGAGTTCGTGGGCTGCGGCGGCGACGACCCCGCCCAGGTCGGTCAGTTTCTGCTCGCGCGCCAGGGCCATCTGCGTGGCGGACAGAGCATCGGACATCGAGTGCATCTCGGTCGTGACGCGCCGCGAGTACGCGCCGAAAAAGACGACACCGATGACCAGCGCCAGCCAGTAGCCGAAGAGGAACACGTCCGGAATGCGCAACACCGTCCCCTGCCCGGTCGTCAGCGGCAGGTAGTAGATCGCCAGCATCGTGGCGATCAGGATCGCGGTCACGCCCATGATCAGGTAGGAGCGCAGGTTCAGAATGGACGCGCTGATCGTTACCGGACCCAGCAGCAGCAAGGCGAACGGGTTGTGCAGACCGCCGGTCAGGAACAGCAGGAATCCCAGCTGCAGCAGGTCGAACATCACCATGAGGAAGTTCTGGCTTTCGCTGAGCCGCTTGTTCTCGGGGAAGACGACCGTCGCAACCAGGTTCCCGATCACCGATACGCCGACGGTCATGTAGCAGAGCCCGATTTCGAGCTGGAGCCCGTAGTAGTACTGGGCAACCGCGAGCGCCATGATCTGACCAAGAATGGCGAACCAGCGCAGAAGAATGAGCGTCCGAAGCCGCACCCAGCTGCTTCGATCCTGTCGCGCAAGCATCCCGATATCGGCTTGCGGTCGTTCCGACAATCCACGTGCCGTCATCGTGATGGTATTCCGGTTGCATTCACCTGACCGATTGTTACTTGTCACTTCAAACAAGTTCAATCTGGACAAGGACGGGCCGCGATGATCCGGGCAATCGCAATTTCTTCGGCAATTGTCGTTGCTTGTGGCCTGGCGGCGGCGTGGTATCTGGGTCGCCCTGCGGATGGCGGCTTTGCGGAATGCAGCATGTCGCAGGTCGCCGGCGATATCGGCGGCCCCTTCGAACTGGTCAATGGTCGGGGCGAGACTGTCACGGACGCGGACGTGATCACCGAGCCCGCGCTGGTCTATTTCGGATACACCTTCTGCCCGGATGTCTGCCCCTTCGACGTGTCGCGGAACGTCGATGCCGTCGACATCCTTGCCGAACGGGGGATCAGCGTCACGCCGGTCTTCATCTCCATCGATCCGGAACGGGATACCGTCGACATCGTGGCGGATTATGCCGCCAACATGCATGAGAAGATGATCGCGCTCACCGGGTCCGAGGAGCAGGTGGCCGCGGCGAGCAAGGCGTACAAGACCTACTACAAGGCGCACAAGGACGGGACGGACGAGTATCTCGTCGATCACTCGACATTCACCTATCTCGTGCTGCCGGAACACGGGTTTGTAGAGTTCTTTCGGCGCGACGTTTCGGCGGAAGAGATGGCGGAGCGCACGGCCTGTTTCGTGGAACACAGTTGACAAGCGTTTGACTTCCCACCTCGCGCAACCATAATCCGTTAAACAAAACAATAATATGTCGGAGACATGCGCGATGTCTGACGCAGCCCATCCCGAAATCGGCGAGGATCGGTCTTTGCTGCTGGTCGATGACGACGAGCCGTTCCTGCGCCGTCTGGCCAAGGCCATGGAAAAAAGGGGTTTCGAGATCGAGACCGCCGGGTCCGTGGCCGAGGGCAAGGCCGTCGCCACCGCCCGTCCGCCCGCATTCGCGGTCGTGGATCTGCGGCTGGAGGACGGCAACGGGCTGGACGTGGTCGAGGCGCTGCGCGAGAAACGGCCCGACAGCCGGATCGTGGTTCTGACGGGCTATGGCGCCATTGCCACCGCCGTCGCCGCGGTCAAGATCGGCGCGACGGACTACCTTTCCAAGCCCGCGGATGCGACCGACATCACCAATGCGCTGCTGGCGACCAAGGACGACATGCCGCCACCGCCGGAAAACCCGATGAGCGCAGACCGCGTGCGGTGGGAACACATCCAGCGCGTGTACGAACTGTGTGATCGCAACGTGTCGGAGACTGCACGGCGGTTATCCATGCACCGCCGGACCCTGCAGCGGATCCTGGCGAAAAGATCCCCGCGCTGAACAGGCCCGCTCAGTCGAGATCGTAGCGTTTGAGCACCTTGTCGACCCGTTGGCCGTTCTCCAGCCGGTAGCCGGTCCACCGGTCGTAATCGCGGAACCCGCGGCTCTGGTAGTAGATCAGGCCGCCCTCGTTGTCGGCTCGGATATTGGCGTTGATCCACGCGTATCCCAACCGCCGTGCCGCGGCCTCGGTCGCCTCGAAGAGAGCCGAGCCGATGCCGAGGCCGCTGCGCCCGATCCGGACGAAGCTGGCGATCTCTGCGGCCTCCGCAGGCAGGTAGTCTGCCGGTTCGATCCACTGGAACCCGACCACCTCGCCCGTTTCGGCGTCTGCATCGCTCATGGCTACATGCCAGGCGGACCGGTCCGGTGCGGCCTGCATCCACGCCGCGATATCGGCCCCCGTCACCGGCCGGACCAGAGCGGTGGTGCCGCCAGCATCTATGATCGCGTTCAGCAATTCGGCCATCTGCCGGGTATCGGCCCCGCCGGCCGGGCGTACCGAGATCGTCATCTTGTCTGTTCCAGCAATTCGTCGACCCGGGCGGAAAAGGCCGCCCGCACCTCGAGCGGCGGGCGCAGCGAAATGGACAGACCGTCGATCCGCGCCGGGTCCGGCTTGCCGAAGAGCCTGTCGGCTTCCTCTTCGGTAAACCCCGCAATTCGTGTCGCTTCCATCCATGCGCTGATCCTGTCGGCGGCCTTGATCTGGCGCTTTACCTCTTTCGGCAATTGCGCCGGCAGCCCGAACCGCAAATGCACCGCCGCGGTCAGCCGGTCGTCCAGCTCCTCGTAACCCGGCCCGACCGCGGCCTTCACGGGAGAAATCATGTCGCCGATCACGTATTCCGGCGCGTCATGGAGAAGGGCCGCCAGCTGCCATTTCGGCAGGGGCCGTGGACAGATGCGCGCATAAATCTGTTCGACCAGCAGCGAATGCTCGGCCACGGAATAGGCGAATTCGCCCTGCGTCTGCCCGTTCCAGCGCGCGACGAAGGCCAGCCCGTGCGCAATATCCCCGATCTCGATATCGACCGGCGTGGGATCCAGCAGGTCCAGCCGGCGGCCGGACAACATGCGCTGCCATGCGCGTGCAGGTTTTGCCATTCCGTCCTCTCTGCGGTGCCGTCGGCATGACTAGCCCGTCAAAAGGACGGACGAAAGAGCCGATCGGACCGACGTCGCGCCACGGGACGCGCCCGCCGGGTACGAGTTTGCAAAAGCCATTAATGCCCATTGTTTTCTGGCGTTGAGGCTTTGGCGGCAAAGTGGTAGTGGCGCGCAACAGTTCAAAGAATGGGATCTCTCGGTATGGCCAAAGACTACGTGATCAAGGACATTTCGCTTGCGGCGTACGGGCGCAAGGAACTCGACATCGCCGAAACGGAAATGCCGGGCCTGATGGCGCTTCGGGAGGAATACGGCGAATCCCAACCGCTGAAGGGCGCGCGGATTGCGGGTTCGCTGCACATGACGATCCAGACCGCCGTCCTGATCGAGACGTTGGTGGCTTTGGGTGCTCAGGTGCGCTGGGCGTCCTGCAACATTTTCTCGACCCAGGATCACGCTGCCGCCGCGATCGCGGAGGGCGGCACGCCGGTCTTCGCCGTGAAGGGCGAGACGCTGGAAGAATACTGGGATTACGCCGACCGGATCTTCCAGTTTCCCGAGGGCGGCGCGAACCTGATCCTTGATGATGGCGGCGACGCCACGCTCTACATCCTGATGGGTGCGCGTGTGGAGGAAGGCGAAGAAGACCTGATCGCCGTACCGACGTCGGAAGAGGAAGAGTATCTCTTTGCCCAGATCCGCAAGCGGATGAAGGAGTCTCCCGGCTGGTTTACCAAGCAGCGCCACATGATCAAGGGCGTCAGCGAGGAGACCACGACCGGCGTGCACCGGCTCTACAAGATGATGGAAAAGGGCCACCTGCCCTTCCCCGCGATCAACGTGAACGACAGCGTGACGAAGTCGAAATTCGACAACAAGTACGGCTGCAAGGAGAGCCTTGTCGACGGCATCCGGCGCGCCACCGACACGATGATGGCCGGCAAGGTCGCGGTGGTCTGCGGGTATGGCGACGTGGGCAAGGGTTCGGCCGCCTCCCTTCGTGGCGCGGGCGCGCGGGTGAAGGTGACGGAGGTCGACCCGATCTGTGCGCTGCAGGCTGCGATGGACGGGTTCGAGGTGGTCCTGCTGGAGGATGTGCTGGCGAGCGCGGACATCTTCATCACGACGACCGGCAACAAGGACGTGATCCGCATCGAGCACATGCGCGAGATGAAGGACATGGCCATCGTCGGCAACATCGGGCATTTCGACAACGAGATCCAGGTGGCGAGCCTCAAGAACCACAAGTGGACCAACATCAAGGAACAGGTCGACATGATCGAGATGCCCTCGGGCAATCGGATCATCCTGCTTTCCGAGGGGCGTCTGCTGAACCTCGGAAACGCCACCGGGCACCCGAGCTTCGTGATGTCGGCGTCCTTCACCAACCAGGTGCTGGCGCAGATCGAGCTTTGGACCAAGGGCGACGAGTACGAGAACAAGGTCTACATCCTGCCCAAGCACCTCGACGAGAAAGTCGCGCGTCTCCACCTCGACCGCATCGGCGTGAAGCTCACCCAGCTCGACCCCGAGCAGGCCGCTTACATCGGCGTCAATCCCGAAGGCCCCTTCAAGCCGGAACATTACAGGTATTGAGGGCAAGAACCCTGTAAACACCCGCTCAAATTATCGTGGGCGGTGACATCGGATTCCGGCGGAATGCTGCTGCCGGAATTCGGCTCGTCCGGCATGACGTTGCCCAATGACCGGTCCGGAGCGCTCTCGGACCGGTTGACCGGCTGTATCGCCGGCAATCCTTCATATGTCTTTCTGCACAATCGCAACGAATGGAGGATACCATGACCAGAGCGAAACTTCTTGCCACGACCACAGCACTCCTGCTGCCCGTAACCGGCGCCTTCGCGCAAAGCGTGGACGCAGATGCCGGAGTGAACGCCGGTGCGGCAGGCGGCAACGCGTCCGTCGGCGCGACGGTCGAAAACGGGACCGCAGCGGATGCGGTCGACACCACGGCGAACGCAGTCGGCGACGCAGTCGAGGACGCGGGTGAAGCGGCAGAATCCACCGCAAAATCCGCAGCCGAAAGTGCAGACCAGGCTCTCGACAACGTCGCGGACACGATGACGCCCGAAGCCGACGCGACCGCGGAAACCGATGTCACGGCCGAAGCCGACACAACGACCGTCGGCGAAGTGATCGGCATGGATGTCGTCGACGCGGCAGGTGAAACCATCGGCAGCGTCGAGCAGATCGTCGAGCAGGCAGATGGCAAGGCCGCGGTGATCGGCGTGGGCGGGTTTCTCGGCCTCGGCGAACACGACGTGGCGATCCCGGCGTCCGATCTGACCCTGGCGTCGGACGGACAACTGAAACTCGACGGTTACACCGAAGAGGATCTGCGCCAGCGTCCGGCCTTCAATTCGACGGATGCCGTCTCCCTCGACGCGAATGTCGAGCTGCCCGAAATCGGGTGACGCAGAGCATGTTGGAACCGGGTGCCTTGCGGGGCACCCGGCCCCTTAATTGCGGGGAAATTTTCGGCAGGTTATCCTTTTTTTCGGCATGATTAATTTTTATCGTCCCGCCCAGACCGAAGATTGGTCACGTCCACGAAATTGATTGGGAGAAATGAAAAATGGGCAAACGAGACGACTTGATCGCGCAGTACGCGGAAGACTTGCGCAGCAAATGCGGCATTGAACCGGACATGGACCTGCTGACGAAAGTCACCATCGGTTGCGGTCCGGCGATTTATGATGCCGATGCCGCCACGGTGGCAAGCTCGCAAGCGGGCGAACTGGAGACCGTCAAGAAGAATTTCCTGATAAAGAAACTTGGATTGCAGGACGGTCCGCAACTCATGGACGCGATCAATTCGGTTATCGACACGTATGGCCGTTCGGAGCGCAACAAGTACCGGGCTGTCGTCTATTACATGCTGACAAAGCATTTCGGAAAGGAATCCGTTTACGGCTGAACGGACCCCACCCCGTTCAAATCGACGCGAATTGTAAGGTCTTCCCATTTGCTCGGGAGGACCTTTTCATGTAGGCAGATGTTGTTCGGTCAGTAGGCCGGAACCAAAACTTCCGATGCGTGTAGTGGTTTGAGCTACGTGGGGTGAGTCAGGGTTCCGGTTGTGGTGGCCGGAACCCGTTTCCCGTTTCAGAACAGCACCAGCACGAAGCCGATGATCGCACAGCCGAGCGTGGCGTAACCGCCATCGATCGCAAGAAGCTTCATCGGTTTCACGGAAAACACGTAGTGGATGCCCATCCACGGCGTGATCAGAAACAACCCAATGCCAAGTCCCGCGACCACCCCTTCGCCGAGCGTATCGAGTCCGGCGAGAGAAAAGACGTGACGCATCATGCCCGCGACGACGATCGTGCAGATGATGGCCGTCACGTAAGTCATGGGGTTCGAAGCGTTGGCGGGTTTTCCATCCGCTCCCAAGGGAACGTTCGATGCTTCCTTCCACGGCTCGGCAAGAGCGCCATACCAGACGGCACCGGCGGCGAATGCGGCGAACGCTGCGACGAGGACATTGAGGATTTCCATGGTTCAGCTCCGGTTTTCGGAAGATCCTGACACAGGATCAGAGCGTTGTCTTGCCCAACTCCAGAATGACGTCCCATTCGGCGTCGCTCACCGGCTGCACCGACAGGCGTGAGTTCCTTACCAGCACCATCTCGGAGAGCCGCGGGTCCTGCTTGATTTCGTCCAGGGTCACGGGCCGGGTCATGTCGGCGACCGCCTTGATGTCCACGCATTCCCACCGGTCGTCGTCCGTGGTGCTGTCGGGATGCGCTTCGGCGATGACCTCGACGATGCCGACGATCTCCCTGTCCTTCTGCGAGTGGTAGAAGAAGCCGCGGTCGCCCACCGCCATCTCCCGCATGAAGTTGCGTGCCTGGTAGTTGCGCACGCCGTCCCATTCCTCGCCGCGGTCCCCTTTGGCTTTCTGGTCGTCCCAGCTCCAGGTGGAGGGTTCGGATTTGAAGAGCCAATACGCCATGTCATCGTCCTCCTTGCGTCATTCTTCCCTGAGCGGCCGCGACAGCAAGCTGTCGAGCGCTTCGGCCACGTCCTGTTGCCCGGCCACCAGCAACCCCACCGCCCGGGTGACCGGCAGGTCGAGGTCGTGGCGTTTCGCGATCCGGCCTGCGGCCATCGCCGTGGCGGCACCCTCCACCGTGGTTGCGGGATCGAACGGCTCGTTCCGGCCGATGGCCAGACCGAACCTGAAGTTGCGCGATTGCGTCGAGCTGCAGGTCAGGATCAGGTCGCCCAGCCCGCTCAGCCCCATCAGCGTATCCGGTCGGGCGCCCAGAACCTGCGCCAGCCGCAACATCTCGGCAAACCCGCGGGTGATGAGCGCGGCCCGCGCGCTCTCGCCCAGCCCGGCGCCGATACAGGCGCCGGCGGCGATGGCGACCACGTTCTTCAATGCCCCGCCAAGTTGTGCGCCCATGACGTCCGTCGTCCGATAAAGGCGCAGAACCGGCCGGGTCAGACCTTTTTGCAGGCGCTCGGCCCAGGCATCGTCCGCGCAGGCGAGAGTCAGTGCGGTCGGCAGGCCCTTGGCGATCTCCGTTGCAAAGCTGGGCCCGGTCAGCACGGCAGGAACCGCCCCTGGAACGGAACGCGCGATGACGTCGGCGGCGCCGTCCAGAGTGGTCAGGTCGATGCCCTTGCAACAGGCGACCAGCGATTTGCCCCGCAACATGTCGGCGTGGTTTTCGAGATAGGTCGCAAGCTGCTGTGCCGGAACGCAAAGCAGGACTGTCTCCGCGTCCGACAGACATTCGGCATCGGCAGTGACGGTGACGCCTTGGGGCAAGTCTGCGTCCGGCAGTCGAGCGGCATTGCGCCGCGTCTTGCGCATCCTGTCCATGGCGGCTGGATCGCGTCCCAACAGCGTTATCGAATCCGCGCCCGCCAAGGCGATGGCAAGCGCGGTGCCGAAAGCTCCCGAACCGGCGACGACGATCCTCATGCCTTGGCCCCCTTTCGCCCGCTCCCGAGCATCGCCGGAGCCCCCGTGTCGAGCGGCCAGCGCGGGCGGGCTGTCAGCGTCAGACCATCGGGCGCCCGTCCCGGGAGTTGTTCCAGCGCCGCGAAGGCGATCATCGCCGCGTTGTCGGTGCAAAGCGCCAGTGGCGGCGCCACGAAGGCAACGCCCGCTTCGGCGCACAGGCCGCTCAGCCGGGCGCGTATGGCTGCGTTCGCCGCGACTCCGCCGGCGACACAGAACGTGCCGCCCGACGTCAGGTCTTGAAGATAGACCTCCAAGGCCCGCGCGGATTTTGCAACCAACACATCCGACACGGCAACCTGGAACCCGGCGGAAATGTCCGCTCGATCCTGTCTCGTCAAACCGCCCTGGACCCGAACCAGTTCATCGCGCGCGCGCAGTACGGCGGTTTTGAGCCCGGAAAACGAGAAGTCGCAATCGGGCCGGTCAAGGAGTGGACGCGGGAAGGAAAACCGTTCGGGATCGCCTCTCCGCGCCTCTTTCTCGACCGCGGGACCACCGGGTTGGGGCAGACCGAGAAGGCGCGCAACCTTGTCGAAGGCTTCGCCCGGAGCGTCGTCGATCGTGCCGCCCAGACGCGCGAATTCCTCCGGTCCGCCGACGCGCAGGAACTGGCAGTGGCCGCCCGACACCAACAGCATGAGATACGGATATGTCACCTGATCCGTCAGCCGCGGGGTCAGCGCGTGCCCCGCGAGGTGGTTGATCCCGTAAAGCGGTATGCCCCGCGCGGCCGCCAGCCCCTTGGCGCACATCACGCCCGACATGACGCCCCCGATCAGCCCGGGCCCTGCGGTCACGCCGATGGCGTCAATGTCCTCCAGCCGCAGCCCGGCTTCCTCCAGCGCGGCCATCACGCAGGTATCGATCTTTTCGGCATGGGCCCGCGCGGCGATTTCCGGAACGACGCCGCCGAACTGCGCGTGCAGGTCCGTCTGACCGTAGACGACCGACGACAGGATCTGTGCCGCACCGCCGGGCTCGCCGCGCACCACTGCTGCGGCCGTGTCGTCACAGCTGCTTTCGATGCCAAGTATGGTGAGGGTGTCGGCCATGTCCTGTCCAAGTTGCACGGGCGTGATTGCGCAGGTAACACCGGGATGCGCCCCAAACAATCCCGGTTCCGGATGCCCGATCCCTTCGCCACGCTGATCCTGACACGCCCGCGTGACGCGTCGGAACGGTTTGCGGAGTCGTTGTCCGATGTACTGAAGCCGGGGGTTCGCGTGATCATCTCTCCGTTGTTCGAGATCGTTCCTTTGGGTCGGATACCGGATTTCTCCGGTATCCGCGGCGTGATCTTCACCTCCGCCAACGGCGTGCGCCATGCCGGACGCGGCAACGGTCTGCCGGCCTATTGCGTCGGTCCGGCCACGTGGCACGCCGCCGCGGCGTCCGGGTGGGATGCGCAGAAGTCCGGCGCCACGGCAGACGAACTTGTCGATTGTCTGATCTCCACAACGCCGCCCGTTCCGTTGTTGCATGTGGGGGGCGTGCACCGCCGTGGCCAGGTTGCGGAACGGCTGAGCGCCGCCGGGCTGCCCACCAAGGAGGCTATCGTCTACGATCAGGAGAGCCGACCGCTCGCGCCCGCTGCCCTGTCCGCACTGGCCGGCGACAGCCCGGTGATCCTGCCGCTTTTCTCTCCGCGGACGGCGCGACGGTTCGCCGCTGTCGCGCAGCCGCGCGCGCCGCTGCATCTCGTGGCGATCAGCGCGGCCGTCATGGCGGAAACACGCGGCCTTTCCGCGGCCTCGCGAAGCGTTGCATCCGACCCGGATTCGCAATCCATGCGCAATACGGTCGCGAATCTCCTGCGCCGGGTTGAGGCGGACCACTCTCCGAAGTAAGTTTGCCCGAGCGCCCTGTGGGTTGCACAGAATCAAGGGAGTTCACATTGGCCCAGGACGAAACGCCGTCGGACCATAAAGACACCGTACCGCCCGGGACTTCCGCGCAGCCCAATGGGACCTTTCTTCCGCTGATCTTCGGCGGAGCCGTGGCCGTTGCGCTTGGATTTTTCGGATCGCAGATCGACAGCGTCGAACGGGCGCTGGGCCTTGCGCCCCCGGACGATGGATTGCAGCAGGTGGTCGATGTCCAGGCAGCAAAGATCGCGCAACAGCAGGAGCAGATCGCCGCCCTGGCCGAAGAGCTGCGGAACCTGCCCGAACCTCCGGTCGCACCGGACCTGTCGGGGATCGAAGGGCAGATCGCGGATCAGTCCGCGCGGCTGGACGAGCTTTCCCAGAGAGTGGAAGCGGTCGAGAAGCGCCCCATGACCGACAGCGTGTCGAAAGAGGCGATCGCGGCCTACGAGAAGGAGTTGCAGCGCATGCAATCCGCCGTGGCCGAACAGCGCGCCGAGATCGAAGCGCTGGTGGCGGAGGCGCGCGACAGCGAAAGTGAGGCCGAACGCAAGGCCCGCGCGGCGCAGGCGCGTGCCGCAGCGACCAAGATCATCACATCGCTGGATAACGGTCAGTCCTTCTCCGCGGAACTGGCACAACTGCAGGACACGATGGCCGCGGATGTACCCGAAATCCTCGCGGAAACCGCCGACGAGGGCGTTGCGACCCTGGCGCAATTGCAGGCGCGCTTCCCCGCCGTCTCCAGATCCGCGCTCGCCGCCGCGCGCCGGGAGGAGGCTTTGTCCGGTCAGGGCGGGCTCGGCGCGTTTCTGGAGCGGCAACTGGGCGCAAGATCCGTGACACCGCAGGAGGGCGACGACCCGGACGCGGTCCTGAGCCGCGCCGAAGCCGCCGTGTTGCAGGGTCGCCTGGGCGAGGCGCTTGCCGAAATCGACGCCCTGCCCGACGCGGCCCGAAAAGAGATGGACGGCTGGATTTCACAGGCCGAGACGCGCCACGACGCAGTCCGGGCCGCGCAGGCACTGATGACGGCGCTTGCCACCAACTGAGGATATCGCGATGCTCTGGTCCCTGGTAAAAATCGTTGTCTTCATGGCGGCAGTCGCGGCTCTGGCTTGGGGTGCGGTCTATCTCCTGGAATCGAGCGGCGGGGTACTGATCACGGTCATGGGGAGGGAATACAGCTTCGGCCCGTTGCAGTCGGTGATCGCCGCGCTTGTGCTGGTGGTGCTGGTCTGGCTGCTCCTGAAGCTGGTGTCGCTGCTGGTTGCCACGCTGAAATTCCTGCATGGGGACGAAACCGCGATCTCGCGCTATTTCGACCGGAGTCGGGAACGCAAGGGCTTCGATGCGCTGTCCGAAGGCATGATGGCGCTCGCCTCGGGCGAGGGGCGTGTGGCGATGGCCAAGGCGGAGCGGGCGAAACGCTACCTGGACAAACCGGAACTGACCGACCTGCTGACGGCGCAAGCGGCCGAGATGTCGGGCGACCGCGCGCGGGCCGAGGAAACCTACCGCAAGCTGGTGCAGAACGAGTCGACCCGCTTCGTCGGTGTGCGCGGGATCATGAAGCAGAAGCTCGCCGAGGGCGATACCGACACCGCGATGGAACTGGCTCGAAAGGCCTTTGCGCTGAAGCCCCGACACGAGGAAACGCAGGATGTGTTGCTGCGCTTGCAGGCGCAGGCCGAGGATTGGGCCGGGGCTCGCGCGACGCTGGGCGCCAAACTCAAGCACGGCTCCATGCCCCGGGACCTGCACCGCCGTCGCGACGCTGTGCTGGCGCTGAGCAAGGCGCGGGCGCTGCTGATCGAGGGCAATGTCGCCGAGGCCCGTACAGCGGCGATCGAAGCCAACCGGCTGTCGCCGGATCTGATCCCGGCCGCGGTGATGGCCGCGCGCAGCCTGATCCAGCAGGACAAGGGCAGGCAGGCGGCCAAGCTGCTCAAGAAAGCCTGGGCCACCCAGCCGCATCCCGATCTCGCCGCGGCCTTTGCGGAAATCGCGCCGAACGAGACGCCGGAGGCCCGTATCAAGCGGTTCGCGCAACTGACGCGCTCCAATCCGGACCATCCCGAAACCCGGATGCTCCTCGCGGAACTCCACATCGCGGCCGAAGATTTCCCGGCCGCTCGACGTGCGCTGGGCGACCTTGTGGAAACGCAGCCTTCCGCGCGATCGGTTACCATCATGGCCGCCATCGAACGCGGCGAGGGTGCTTCGGACACGGTGGTCAAGGGCTGGCTCGCCAAGGCCCTGACCGTGTCCCGCGGACCGCAATGGGTGTGCGAGAACTGTCACCATCTCTACGCCGATTGGGTCCCGGTCTGCGACAACTGCGGCAGCTTCGACACGCTGGCCTGGAAGACGCCGCCCACCGCCGAAGTCGCAACGCCGACCGGCGTGCAGATGCTGCCCCTGATCGTCGGCGCGCTCGAGGAAAGCTCCGACGAAGCGGGCAGGGAGGAACCCGACGGCGAAACCGCTGGCGAGGAGGATCTGGTCGAGGGCACCGCCGAGCCCGAGAAGGAACCGAAATAGGTCTTTGCACCCACGGAATGTGGTGCTAAGAGGCGCGCCACGGTGCCGCTGTAGCTCAGCTGGTAGAGCACGTCATTCGTAATGATGGGGTCGGGGGTTCGAGTCCCTTCAGCGGCACCAGATCAAGCCAGGCTCGGTTTCGATATGCGTCGCATGACCTGAATTGAGCGCATGAGAAGCTCGCTCATACCGGTCCGCTTTCCATTTGACCGACCTCGGTTAGCCTGGCGAAGAGCCTGAAAGCAACTCACCGCTGAGAAACGGCGCCCGCGGGTCAACCGCGTGTTCCAAAGGTCCTGACTGAAGGCGCGGATCGTTCAAAAAAAAAGCCGCCGACACACGCACCGTTGGGGAGGATGACGGGTGTGGTCGAGCGGCTTGAAAAAGTAAATCCCTGTCCCTGGGTTCAGTCCGCGGCAAGCTGTTCAGCCTGCCATCACCCGAACAATATCGACGATGTCAGCACTGAACAGGGGGTTCCCCGATGCAGGGTCGGAAAGACTGCGGCAGCGCAGTATCTTTTCCGGCCGTCCGCGAGGTTTTTGGGCGATGCGGCGGGAAAAGCGCAAATTCGCGGCAGTCGAGAAACGTGTCGCGGTACGGAATCGGCTTCAGGCGCTGCAACGCGACCGGAATAGCTGCGGCAAAAGCGGTTGATAACGTACAGAATCTTTCGCACATTTGACCACGCAGGCGGCCCCTTTCAGACTGGCTGAGAGGAGCTGAGAATGGACGAGAACGAGATACAGAAGCCGATGGGACAGGTGATCCAGATCGATGA
>CBDUPF010000005.1:0-33105 GCA_965369035.1 uncultured Aliishimia sp. | reverse complement strand
GTGCGCGTTTCTCCTCGCGGCGACCGTGCGGGTCGTGGGGATGCGACGGCTTTAGGTAAGACATCGCGCGGAACGCCGCGCTCAGATCTCCGTCGCCCGCCGTGTCGACGCCGCCCGCGTGAGCCGCAAGCGGTGCAGCAATGCCGCGATGAAGACGCCCGTCAGGATCAACACCACGGTCGGCGCGGGGGCGCTGTCGAGATGAAAGCTGAGATACACCCCGGAAAGCATGGAGAGACTGCAGACCGCAGTCGCGACCAAGAGCATCCGCCCGAAGCTGCGCACAAGCAGAAAGGCGATCGCGCCCGGCGCGATGATGAGGCCGACCGCCAGGATCAGACCCGTAGCCGAGAGCGTCGCCACGATGGTCAGCGACAGGATTGACAGCAGCCCGTAATGGAGCAGGTTCACCGGAAGGCCGCTCGCCTTCGCCTGGGCCGGATCGAAGGCATGGAGCAGGAAGTCCTTCCATTTGAGGCCAAGCACAGTCGCCACGCCGAGCGAGATTACGCCGGCCGTCCAGAGATCATGCGTCTCCACGCCCAGCATGTTGCCGAACAGCACGTGATCGAGATGTTCGTTGGTATGGATCGACGTGTAAAGAATAAGACCGACCCCGAACATGCCGGAAAAGACGACACCCATGACGGTGTCCTGTTTCACCCGGCTGTTTTCGCTGAGATAGCCGGTAAGCAGCGCGCAGGTCATGCCGGCAGCGAACGCGCCGAGGATGAGCGGCAGGCCGGTGATCCAGGCCAGCACGATGCCGGGCAGGACCGCGTGGCTCACCGCGTCGCCCATGAGCGCCCAGCCCTTGAGGACGAGAAAGCAGGACAGGAGCGCGGTGGGCACCGCCACGATGGCCGCGATCAGGAACGCCTTCTGCATGAAGGCAAACTGGAACGGAAGCAGGAGCGTTTCGATCATCCTGCCACCTCCGGTGCGCGAAGTGCGGCTGCGGCCTTGCGTCTTGCCGCGAGCAACCCGTGCTTGGGTGCGAAGACGAAGGCGGCGAGAAAGATCAGCGTCTGCAAGGTCACGATCACGCCGCCGGTCGCGCCGTCGAGAAAGTAGCTGATGTAGGCGCCGGAAAAGCTCGTTGCCGCCCCGATCAGGACGGACAGCGCGACAAGACGGGGAAACCGGTCACAGAGAAGATATGCCGTCGCGCCCGGCGTCACGACCATGGCGATCACAAGGAAGGCCCCGACCGTCATCATCGCCGCCACCACAGAGGCAGAGAGCAGAACGAAGAACACGGCCTTAAGCAACTGTGGGCGCAGCCCGATGGAGCGGGCGTGGTTCTCGTCGAAGAAGACCACCATCAGGTCTTTCCATTTCAGCAGCAGCACGGCGAGAGAGACGGTTGCAATCAGCACCAGTTGCAGCGTGTCGCCCGGCGTGATGGCCAGAATGTTGCCCATGGTGATGGTCTGGATCGAGACCGACATCGGGTTGACCGAGACCATGAACAGACCCAGCCCGAAGAAGGCGGTAAAGATCAGGCCGATGATCTCGTCGATCTTCAGCCCCGACCGGTCCGACAGAAACAGCATCGACCCGGCCGCCAGCCCACCGGCGAGGAACGCGCCCAACGCAAACGGCAGACCGAGGATGTAGGCGCCCGCCACGCCGGGAACGACGGAGTGGGACAGCGCGTCCCCGATCAGGCTCCAGCCCTTGAGCATGAGGTAGGCGGAGAGAAACGCGCAGACCCCGCCCACCAGCGCGGAGACCCACATGGCGTTGGTCATGTAGCCATAGGAAAAGGGCTCCAGCAGCGTGGCGATCACGAATTGCCCTCCCGCGTGCGGGTCTGGCCGCCGTAGTGCACCAGCGGGCGCTCGTCGTCGGTGAAGATCGTGACCGTGCGGCTGTCCGCATCATAGTCATCGTGCAGCGCCTCGCCGCCCAAGGTGAAGTGGCGCAGCACACCGCCGAAGGCCCGTTCAAGGTTCTTGCGGGTAAAGGTCGTCTCCGTCGGGCCGTAAGCCAGCACGGTGCCCTTCACGAGAACGGTGCGGTCGCAGAATTCGGGCACCGAGCCGAGGTTGTGGGTGGAGACCAGCATGACCCGGCCTTCGTCGCGCAATTCCCGCAGGAGCGCCACGATCTGCTCCTCCGTCTTCACGTCGACACCGGTGAAGGGCTCGTCGAGCAGGATCACCTGCCCGTCCTGGGCCAGCGCCCGCGCGAGGAAGACGCGCTTTCGCTGCCCGCCCGAGAGTTCGCCGATCTGACGGGTGCGAAACTCTCCCATGTTCACGCGCTCCAGCGCCTGGTCGACGGCGGCGCGATCCGCGGCTGAAGGTCGGCGGAGGAAGCCCATGTGGCCATAGCGGCCCATCATGACCACGTCCTCCACCAGCACGGGAAAGGACCAGTCCACCTCTTCGGCCTGCGGAACGTAGGCCACGAGGTTGTCACGCAAGGCGTCCTTAACCGTGCGGCCAAGCAGCCGGATCTCGCCCTTCGCGGCCGGAAGGAACCCCATGATCGCCTTGAAAAGCGTGGACTTGCCCGCACCGTTCACCCCGACAAGCGCGGTGATCGTGCCTTTGGGAATCTCGAAACTGGCATCGCGCAGGGCGGTGTGGCCATTGCGATAGGTGACGGTGACATCGCGCGCCTGGATGCCGCCACCCGAATGCCCGTCGGATACCGGGCTCTTTTCTTCGAAAGGGGCGTCGCGCATCGTGCGGATCTCCTTGTGTCGGTGCCCCGGGTGGCGCCGGTGCTTTCATCCGGAACGGTTCCTTGCCCCGCACCGAAAGCGAAGCAGGGGCGAAACGGCGGCAGGCCCGGTTCAGTTCATGTTGCGGCTCAGGCCCTTGGCAATGGTTTCGGACGTAACGCGCAGCAGGTCGAGGTAGGTCGGCACGAGCCCTCCGGCTTCGGACAGGCTGTCGACATAGAGTTCGCCGCCATAGGCGACACCGGTCTCGCGCGCCACCTGCTGGGCCGGCGAGGTATTCACGGTGCTCTCGCAGAAAACGACCGGAATCTCGTGCTCGCGGACGCCGTCGATCACGCTGCGCACTTGCTGGGGCGTGCCCACCTGGTCGGCATTCATCGGCCAGAGGTAGAGTTCCTTCATCCCGAAGTCGCGGGCCAGGTAGGAAAACGCGCCCTCGCAGGTAACGAGCCAGCGCCGCGCTTCGGGAATTTCGGCGATCGCGTTGCGCAGCGGTTCGATCGTGGCACGGATCTGCTGCTTGTAGGTATCGGCATTCGCGCGATAGACCTCCGCGTTTTCGGGATCCTGCGCAGCGAAGGCCGCGGCGATGTTGTCGACATAGATCATGGCATTGTCGAGGCCCATCCAGGCGTGCGGGTTCGACTGCCCTTCGTAGGCGCCCTCCTCGATCGGGATCGGGTCGATCCCCTCGGTCAGGGTCACTGACGGCACGTCGCCGAGATTCGACAGGAACTGCTCGAACCAGAGTTCCAGGTTCAATCCGTTCCAGAGAATCAGATCGGCATCCAGAGCGCGCACGATGTCCTGCGGCGTGGGTTCATAGCCATGGATCTCCGCCCCCGGCTTGGTAACGGAGACGACCTCTGCCGCATCGCCGGCCACGTTCTGCGCCATGTCGGCGAGGACGGTGAAGGTGGTGACAACTTTCATCGGCCCGTCGTTCTGCTGCGCGGCCGCACCCTGCGCAAAAAGCGCAATCAGCGCCGCAACGGCCAGCGGGCGTATCGGACGGATCATGGCCTCTCCTAATAGTTTTAGCATCGACTAACATTCTATGTCGGACAAGTCGCGTGAAAGTCAAGGGATGCTTCGTGACGCCGCGGACGCCCGGCCGGAATCCCGATCCCGCGTCGACTTTTGCCTCATGCATGCAGCACAGACCCTACGCTTGTCGGCCCAACACGGCTGGCTGCTTGACGATGCGAACTTCCGAACCGGCCCGGCCTAGACCGTGCGCCCCAGCATCCGCGCGAAGGCTTTCAAGGTCGTCTCGCTGACATGGTGTTCGATACCTTCCGCATCACCCTCGGCGGTATCGCGGTCGACACCGATCCAGAGGAGGAAATCCCGAACAAGAACATGACGTTGCCTTGCGGCCTCTGCCAGGGCGCGCCCGTCCTCCGTCAGGAAGATCGACCTGTAGGGCTGGCTCTCCACCAGGCCCTGCTGGCTCAGCCTCTGGATCGTGTTGTTCACCGTCGAGGGCGCCACGCCCAGCCGGCTGGCAAGATCCGCCGCGCGCGCCTCTCCGTTTACCTCGATCAGGTCCGCGATCAGTTCGACGTAGTCCTCCGCCACCTCCGTCTGATGCGCCTCGCGCACGCGACTGAAGTAGCTCGCCTGGCGTTCCGGATCATTGAGGCGCGCGCGATCGGTCAACTGGGGCTCCGTGAATGAAAAGTCCAACCCAACCTACAGATCGAAAGAGGAAGCGCAACAAGTTAGTTCCAGCTAATCCGCTACTCCGTCAGACCCGGCGGGGCCGCGAAACCGAGGATCAGCACTTTTGACGCCACCGGTCCACTCTTTCCGGATCACGGTTCCAAAGCCTGAACAGGTCTGGAAGATGTCAAGTGCACGCTCCCGATACTGGCTCCTGCAGGTCGGAAAGGCTGGTGCGTAGTTCGTCACCAATGTCTCCGCGGGATCCATTGTCGACGTCATCAAATCCCATCCGGACAACAGGCGTCGAACGTCATCCCGAACCGTACCGACAGTTCCATATTAATGACTAGTCGCCCGAGAATTCTGGGTCCTTTTTGCCTTGTTTCTCGCGCTCCGCCACTCTAAACGGGTCGGCGGAGACGTGGCCGAGTGGTCGAAGGCGCTCCCCTGCTAAGGGAGTAGGCGGGAAACCGTCTCGAGGGTTCGAATCCCTTCGTCTCCGCCATTTTCCCATTGCGAGCCAGTGACACCGCCCTTGCGGGCACGGGACGGCCTTCAGTCTCATTCTTGGTCAAATCTGGCCCGCTTCGGTTCTGCCCCGTTTTCCATGATATTTCAACGAGCTGTTTCCGGGCCCCGCTAAAACCTAGACGCGCATTCCGATTGATTTCGGTGCGAGTTCCTTCTCACAAACGCCGCTGGCGTCGACGTGGTCATCTGACGCCTCCACAAAGCCATTTTTCCAGTTGCTTGCAAGCCAGTCATCAAATCCGGGCAGTCATGAGGTGCGGAGAATATCGGCTCGCAGAGATCGCTTTCATCCCTCCCGAACCGGGGGTCGATCAAAAGCCCCCCATAACCCACGAAAACAACGAAAAAATCCGACCGCAACCGGATCGGGAGAACGCTTTCGCTCGGGCACGTGGCGGAGGAGGAGGGATTCGAACCCCCGGACCGCTTGCACGGTCAACGGTTTTCAAGACCGCCGCATTCGACCGCTCTGCCACTCCTCCGGCCGGGTCTCAGGTGAGATCGTCTAACGCCTTGGTCGCGATTCTGAAACCGGCAAAAGCTCGGGCTAGGCAGGTGCGGGCTGCCACGCGGAAATCCCGCTCGGGGCGCGAAGAATCTCGCCGAGCGGCCACGCGCGACCTTTTCAGCCGCAAGCTGGCGCGATACAAGGCGGCTCAACTGCACGGCGAACGCTGGCGCGGCACGTACGGGCAGTGGAGCAGTCAAACAGGCGAGAAAACGCCGCGATCGGGGCTGAGGATCATGAGCATCACATGCAGGAAGGTCATTGGCTTGGCCGCGGGGGCGTTGACGTTGTCGGCGCTCGCGGCATGCGACGAGAACAGTGCCTTCAACCTCGCGGGCAAGCAGGACGTGCAGGCTCAGGAAGACACCGCGCCGGCGGCGAAAGCCGCGCCGCGCAGAATGGTCGGAAAAGACGTCGAAGCACCCGACGTATTCTCGGCGACCGAGGAAGGTCTCTGGGACGGTCGACCCTCGCTTGGCGGCATCTGGGTTGCGCATCCGGATGTGACCGCACCGGAACGCGTCGTCATCCGCAATACCTCGAATGGAAAATCCGTGACTGGCGCGTTGTTCCGCCGCGAACGCGACCTGCCCGGACCCACGCTCCAGATCTCCTCGGACGCGGCCGCTGCGCTTGGAATCGTGGCCGGCAAACCGCAGGAACTGAGCGTCACCGCCCTGCGTCGCGGGGACGTTTCGGGCGAGACCAGCGAACCGGAGGACAGCGGTGCAGCCGCGGCGTCGGAAGACGTGACCCGGTCGACGTCGAACCCCGTATCGGTTACAGCCGCCAGAAACCCCGCCGCCGGCTGACACACTGGCGATCAGAGCAAGGAGAGCCCCCGTGACGCGCATACTGAAATCCGCCATCGCGATGATCCTGGCCGCCGTCCTGGCGCTGCCGGCGCTGGCCTTCGAAACACGTGCCACGTCCGCGTTCGTCATTGACCAGAACACCGGAACCGTGCTGCTGAGCAAGAATGCCGACACGCCCCTACCCCCGGCGTCGATGTCGAAGCTCATGACGCTTTATGTGGCGTTCGAGGCGATCCGGGCGGGCCAGCTGTCGATGACCGAGGAATTGCCCGTCTCGCAGCACGCGATGGATTACGGCGGGTCGACCATGTTTCTGCGCACGGGCGAGCGGGTGACGGTCGAGGACCTGATCCGTGGCATCATCGTGCTGTCGGGCAACGACGCCTGTGCCGTGATCGCCGAGGCGCTGAGCCCGGACGGAACGGAGGCCGGGTTCGCCCGCATGATGACGCGGCGCGGGATCGAGATGGGGCTGACCAACTCCACGTTCATGAACTCGAACGGATGGCCGCAAGCCGGCCACATGATGTCGGCGCGCGATCTTGCGCTGCTGGCGCACCGTCTGATCGCGGATTTCCCGGAGTTCTACCCGATGTTTTCGGAGCGCGAATTCCTGTTCGATCCCAAGGAAAGCCAGAATCGGTACAACCGGAACCCGCTTCTGACCATGGAGATCGGGGCGGACGGGCTCAAGACCGGTCATACACAGGAGGCCGGCTACGGGCTCGTGGGATCGGCCAAGCAGGGAACGCGGCGGGTGATCTTTGTGATCACCGGGCTCGACAGCACCGCCGCGCGCGCCGAAGAGTCCGAGGCGATCGTGAACTGGGCCTTTCGCCAGTTTGCCGAGCGCCCGATGATCCGCGCAGGGGAGCGGCTGGCCGAAGCACCGGTCTGGATGGGCCAGAGCCAGCGTGTGGGGCTGGTTCCGGCGGAAGACCGGTCCGTGCTGATGCCGGTACGCGGGGGCAACAGCCTGAACGCGGAAGTCGTGTTCCAGAGCCCGGTACAGGCGCCCATCGCAAAGGGCGATCAACTGGGCGAACTCGTCTTCACGCCAGAGGGGCTGGAGGAGGTCCGCATCCCGCTGGTGGCCGAGGAGGCAGTCCCCTCGGGCGGGTTCATGACCCGTGTGACAACTGCGGTTCGCATTCTGCTGGATGACCTGAGCACGCCGGCGCCGGAGGCCTCTTGAGCGTCACCGGACCGGACCGCCTGCCCGGCACGTTCATCAGTTTCGAAGGCATCGACGGATCGGGCAAGTCGACCCAGGCCGGGCGGCTGGCCGAGCATCTGCGCACCCGCGGGCTCGACGTGGTTCTTACCCGGGAACCCGGTGGCAGTCCGGGGGCGGAGGAGATACGCGCGCTTGTCCTGCGCGGCGATCCGGCGCGCTGGTCGGCGGAAACGGAAATCCTGCTCTTTACCGCCGCGCGCCGCGACCATTTGGAACGCACGATCCTGCCTGCGCTCGAGGCCGGAAAAGTGGTGATCTGCGACCGGTTCGCCGACAGCACCCGCATGTATCAGGGCCTGTCGCGAGGCGATCTTCGCGAAATCGTCGACACCCTGCACGCGCTGATGATCGGGCGGGAGCCGGACCTGACCATGCTCATCGACATGGACCCCGGTGCGGGGCTCGACCGTGCGCTGGCGCGGGGGACCGGCGAGGATCGGTTCGAGGAATTCGGGGAAAGCCTGCAGGTGCGGATGCGCGACGGGTTCCTGAATCTCGCCCGGCAGTTTCCCGAACGGTTCCGCATCATCGATGGCAACCGCGAGATGGATGCGGTCGCGGCCGACATCGCGCGAATCGCCGACGCCTTTCTGGCAGGCAATTGACGCAGCCACTCCGCCGCCATGCCACCCCGGCACCAGAGGCCACCGGCGCTGGCCCCCGCCGGCGTTCCCGGATAAACCGCTCCACATGAGCGACGAACCGATCCGACCGGACCAGATCCCCGGCACTCCCCATCCGCGGGACACGAGGAGGCTCTACGGGCATGGGGACGCGGAGGCCGAGTTCCTGGACACGTTCCGCTCTGGCCGGATGCATCACGCCTGGCTGCTGCAGGGCCCCCGGGGCGTCGGCAAGGCGACCTGCGCCTACCGGATCGCGCGCTTTCTGCTGGCGACACCGGCTCGATCGGAAAGCGGGCTGTTCGACGCACCGCCACCGCCCGACACGCTCGACATTCCGGAGGACCACCCGGTCGCCGCGCGTGTCCACGCTGGCTCCGAACCGGGGCTGCGCACAATCACGCGGAGCGAGAACGACAAGGGACGGCTGCGCGGGGAAATCGTCGTCGACGACATCCGCCGCCTGGCCGAATTCTTCCACCTGTCAGCGCCCGACGGAGGACACCGGGTTGTGATCGTCGACGCCGCCGACGAGATGAACCGCTCCGCGTCCAACGCATTGCTGAAGATGCTGGAGGAGCCGCCCGACGCGACGACGATCCTGCTCGTGTCGCATCAGCCGTCGCGGCTGCTGCCGACGATCCGTTCGCGTTGCCGTACATTGCGTTTCGCGCCACTGGGACCGGACGACATGCAGGCCGCGCTGGTACAGGCTGGCACCGACGCTTCGGACAGCGGCGCGGCGCTGGCCGAACTCTGCGGAGGGTCGGTCGGTGCGGCGCTGCGCCTGCTCCGGCTGGGCGGGCTGGAGACGTACAACAACCTGATCGCGCTGCTGGGCAGCATGCCCAACATGGACCGCCCGCGAGCCCGCGCAATGGCGGATGCCGTGGCCGAACGCGGGGCTGAGGATCGGCTGGACCTGCTGATCGACCTGATCGGCATGGCGCTGGCGCGGCTGGCCTGCAGCGGGGCGACCGGCCTGCCCCCGGCCGAGGCCGCCAAGGGGGAGGCGCAGACCTTCCGCCGGCTCGCACCCGATCAGCACGCCGCGAGGCTCTGGGCGGACCGCGCCACCGAGCTGACGGCACGTCTGAACCACGGCCGGGCGGTGAACCTTGACCCTGCCGCTCTAGTGCTGGATACGCTCATCAAGCTCAACGACGCGGCGCGCGACACAACCAGCCGGGCTCACGCCTGAACGAGATACCGCATGACCGACACGCCACAGATCACGGACAGCCATTGCCACCTCGACTTCCCCGATTTCGAGGGGGAACACGACGCCATCATCGCCCGCGCCGCCGAGGCCGGGGTGACGCGGATGGTCACGATCTGCACCCGGCTGCGAAACGAACCGCAGGTCCGCGCACTGGCAGAGGCACATGAACCGGTCTTCTACGCTGCCGGCACCCACCCGATGAGCGCCGCCGAAGAGCCCATGACATCCGTCGAGGAACTGGTGCGGCTCTCGCAGCATCCCAAATTCGTGGGGCTGGGGGAGACCGGGCTGGACTATCACTACACCGCCGACAGCGCGGGCGCGCAGCAGCAGTCTCTGCGCATCCACATCGAGGCGGCGCAGGAAACCGGGCTGCCGCTCATCATCCATGCGCGCGCAGCGGACGCCGACATGGCGCAGATCCTGCGTGAAGGGTTCGCGCGCAAGCCCTATTCTTGCGTGATGCACTGCTTCTCCTCCGGTGCGGGGCTGGCGCGGGCCGCGCTTGACATGGGGTTCTACCTCTCGATGTCCGGCATCGCGGCCTTTCCCAAGAGCAAGGATCTGCGCGACATCTTCGCGGCCGCCCCGCTCGACAGGATCCTCGTGGAAACCGACAGCCCCTATCTCGCGCCTCCGCCCCATCGCGGGAAGCGCAACGAGCCGGCCTATACCGCGCATACGGCCCGGGTCGGCGCGGAAGTCTTCGGCCTCGACTACGCGGAGTTCGCCGCGGCGACACAGGCGAATTTCGAACGGCTGTTCTGGAAGGCAGCGCGTTACGAGGCGGCTGCATGAGCGAGTTCCGCTTCACGATCCTCGGATGCGGGTCATCGGGCGGTGTGCCGCGGCTTGGCGGCCATTGGGGCGCGTGCGATCCTGACGATCCCCGCAACACGCGCCGCCGCTGCTCCGCGCTGGTCGAACGGGACGGACCGAATGGGACGACCTCGGTCCTCATCGACACCTCCCCCGACCTGCGTAGCCAGCTTCTGGACACCGGGACCGGGCGGCTCGACGGGGTGGTCTACACGCATTCCCATGCCGATCACATGCATGGGATCGACGATCTGCGCATGATCGTCATCAACATGCGCGCGCGACTTCCGGTCTGGGCGGATGGACCCACGCAAAGCGCGCTGCTCGACCGGTTCTCCTACGTGTTCGTGCAGCCCGAAGGCTCGCCCTACCCGCCGATCCTGAACCTGAAATCCATCGACGGCCCGTTCGAGGTCGATGGGCCCGGCGGCCCCATCCCGTTTCACCCGTTCGAGGTCGAACATGGTGCGATCGACGCGCTGGGGTTCCGCATCGGCGGGCTGGCCTACCTTCCGGATGTGGCCACGATCCCGGATGACGTGTGGCCCTTGCTGGAAGATCTCGACATCTGGATCGTGGACGCGTTGCGCCGCGACCCGCACCCGACCCATTCGCACCTCGCCCAGACGCTCGGCTGGATCGAACAGGTCCGCCCGAAACGCGCCATTCTGACCAACATGCACAACGATCTCGACTACGCCACGGTCGAGGCCGAAACTCCCGATCACGTCACCCCTGCCTTCGACGGGATGTGCTTGACCTTCGCCGCGTTGTGAGGACCGGCCCGCTCATCCCGGACATTCGCCGCGGGGCGCCAGCATGATCCAGACCCTCTTGCAGGTCGTCCTCCCCGTCTTCGTCGTGATCGGATTCGGCTATGCCTCGGTCTGGCGCGGGTGGTTCCCGGCCGCGGGCATCGACGGGGTGATGCGGTTTGCGCAGAATTTCGCGATCCCCTGTCTGCTGTTCCAGGCCATCGCCAAGATCGACATCGCCGCGAGCTTCGACATCGCGGTTCTGACATCGTTCTACACCGGGGCGACGATCTGTTTCTGCCTCGGTTTCGCGGTTGCGCGCCTGGTGTTCAAACGGGATACCGAGGACAGCATCGCCATCGGGTTCTGCTGCCTGTTCTCGAACTCGGTGCTGCTGGGTCTGCCGATCACCGAACGCGCCTATGGCTCGGACGTGCTGGCGGCGAACTATGCGATCATCGCCTTCCACGCCCCCTATTGCTATCTGGTGGGCATCACGGCGATGGAACTGTCGCGGGCCCGTGGCACCGGCGTTCTGGGGGCCGCCCGCAAGGTCGCCGACGCCATCGCCCACAATGCGCTTTTCGTCGCGATCCTGCTCGGCTTCCTGTGGAATTTCAGCGGCCTGCCCCTGCCCCAGGTGGTCGATGAAGGGCTGTCGCTCGTGGCGCGCGCCGCATTGCCCGCGGCGCTCTTTGCGCTGGGGGGCGTGCTGATCCAGTACCGTCCCGAGGGCGACATGGCCCAGATCGCCGTCGTGTGCGGCATCACGCTGCTGGTTCATCCGGCGATCACCTATTTCGTGGGTTCGGCGCTCGCCTTGCCGCCCGAAAGTTTCAAGCCCGCGGTTCTGACCGCCGCCATGGCACCGGGGTTCAATGCCTATGTGTTTGCCAACATGTATGGCCGTGCCAAGCGGGTCGCGGCCTCGTCGGTGTTGATCTCCACCGGGGCGTCGATCTTCACGGCCTGGCTCTGGCTGACCATTCTGGGATAGGCGCGCCCAGTCCGGAACGCCTGTCGTCCGGCTTGCTGTTGCCCCGCGGATTACCGCCGCCGCACCACTCACGGCAGGACTATCGGTCCGAGCAGCAGGCTGACACCAACGGCCACCAGCAAACCGATGAGGTCGAGGGGCGCGCCGGCGCGGAGCATGTCGCGGCGTGTGACGAGGCCACCGCCAAAGACGATGGCGTTCGGCGGGGTTGCCACGGGAAGCATGAAGCCGATGGACGCGCTCAGCGCGATGGGCAGCATGAAGGCAACCGGATCGAACTGCAGCGAAATCGCGACCGCGCCCGCAATCGGCAGGAAGATCGCAGCCATGGCGGTATTGCTGGCCAGCTCCCCCACATAGACGATCATCGCCGAAATCGCGAGCATCAGCGCCAGCGTCGGCAGGAAACGCAGTTCTTCGACCAGCCCGCCGATCCACGCCGCAAGGCCGGTCTGGTCAAGGAGACCGGCCAGTGCGAGCCCACCACCGAACAGGATCAGCACGTCCCACCGCAACGTCTGCGCCGTTTCCCAATCGAGCAGCGGCCGGCCGTGGCCATCCGGAATCAGGAACAGCGCGGTCGCGGCCAACATGGCAATACCGGCATCCGTCACCATCACGCCCGGGATCAGCGGCTCGACAATTGGTCGGGAGATCCAGGCCACGGCGGTCAGCCCCGCAACCACACCCACCCGCTTTTCCGCCGCGTTCATCGCCTGCAGATCGGCGCCGAATGTCCTGCTGAGCTCTCCTCCCCGTACCCCGGGGTGATAATGCGCCAGCACCAACCACGCAGACGCGAGCAGGATCACTGACACCGGGACACCGATTGCCGCCCATTCGGCGAACCCGATCGTCACCCCGTAGGCTTCGTTGACATGGGCGGCGAACAGCGCATTCGGAGGCGTCCCGATCAGCGATCCCATTCCGCCGATCGTGGCGGCAAAGGCGACCCCCAGCATAAGCGCCGTTCCGAAATCGGTTCGATCCGTCTGGGATGCCGCGATGGCCGCGGCGATCGGGGCGACGACCATGGCCGATGCCGTGTTGCTGATCCACAGGCTCAGGAACGCCGTCGCCACCATGATCGCGGCAAGAACCCTGCCCGGCTCCTTTCCGGCAAGGCCGAGAAGGCTGTGGGCAAGGCGCACATGGAGGCCGGATTTCTCGATTGCCTTCGCGAGCAGGAACCCACCGAGGAACAGGATGACCACCGGGTGGCTGTAGGAGCCCGCGACATCATCCAGCCCCGCAATCCCGAGAACCGGCGCCAAGGCGAGCGGCAGCAGCGCGGTCGCGGCCAGCGGCATCGCCTCGGTCAGCCACCAGATCGCCATCGTCAACGCCAGACCCGCCGTCAGCCAACCCGTCCCCGACAGACCCTGCGGCGCAGGCAGGACAAGCGTCGCGATCATCGGCACCAGCCCCAGGAACACCATCACGGTTCGGTTCATATCGTCATTCCCCCGCGCGCGCTTGGTCCGGGATCCGGAATGTTTCTCTGGCCGGCGCAATTGCAACGCGGCGTTCCGGTTACCGGTTTTCCGGCTGCGCGTACAGGCGTCACAGAGGCGGAGATGCCGACCGATGTCCCGAACCGGGGCGGGTGTTTCTGGCCAAATCGGGGGAAATTGGTGAGATGGTACCGCCTCCCTGGCTTGAACAGGGGACCTCTGGATCCACAATCCAGCGCTCTAACCAACTGAGCTAAGGCGGCAACGCGATCTTTCTTGCCCGTCACCCCTACGGAGCGACAGGTAGGTCATAAACATGTTTGCCGGTCACATGCAAACGCAAATTGCCCGGTCAGGTCGGTCCGCGCCGCAGGGTCGTGTCTTGCGTCCCGATCCGTGGAGACAGTCCTGCGCGACCCCGATGGACCCCACGGCGGCGCACCCCGATTTCACCGCCACGCGGCCCTGGAAAGGCGCAGACTTCATGTCGGCAAAGCTGCGCAGTTTGTCGTTCGGCCGCGTCTCAGACTTTCTCTTGAACGCCTCGCGCCCCTTCGTGATCGATGGCCGCATGTCGGCGCACGGATCGGGACAGGAACTCCCGGTCGTCCGGGTTGTCGTCCACGATCAGGATCACGTTCATCGGCTGCGCTCCAGTTCCGGCATCACGGCCAGGCCGAACCAGTACGCGTGGAGCTGCGCGATGGCCTTCGAGAAATCGGACCACCGCACCGGCTTGCAGAAATACGTGTTGGCGCCGGCCTCGTAGCAGTTCCTGACGTCGTTCGAATCGTCCGACGTGGTCATCACCACCACCGGGATCGCCCGCAGCCCTTCGTCGCTCTTCAGCCGGTCGAGGAAACGCCGCCCGTCCAGACCGGGCATGTTGAGATCCAGCAGGATCAGCCCCGGCAATCTGGTCTCGCCTCTCTCGCCGCCCGCCTGCTCGCCCTGCAGGTATCGCCAGGCTTCCATCCCGTCACGGCAGCGCCGGATCGCGTGGCGCAGCTGGCCCGCACCCGTCAGCGCCCGTTCGGTCGCTTCGAAATCGTCGTCATTGTCCTCGATCACCAGGATTTCCTGGCGGTCTCTTGAAAAAGGCATGTGCGTCCTCACTGCTACGCGCCGACCGCCTGAAGCCTGTCATCGACCATGGGCGTTGCCGCGGGCGTGTGCGTTTCCTGTTCCCCGGTCTGCCGCCTGAAGGAGAAATACACCGTCGTCCCCGTGCCCGGCTCGGAAACAAGGCGCACGAAACCGCCGTAGTTGGCCAGCACCTTCTTGACGAAACTCAGCCCCGCGCCGGCCCCGGGCCCGAAGACATCGTCGTGATGCAGGCGCCGGAACATGCGGAAGACGTCTTCGTGGTACTCTGCGGAGATGCCGATTCCGTTGTCCCGGACATAGAGCACGTCCCGGACCGTGCTGCCCCCGATCTCCGCCTCGCGAAGGAATCCGATGGATATCAGCTTCTCGGCGGACCGATTGTAGGTCAGCGCGTTCTCGATCAGCTTCTGGAACACCATGCCGAGGTCGAACCGCTTGCATCCGATCGGCGGCAGTTCGGTCTCCACCGAGATGGATCCGCCCCGTGCGGCCAGCTTCGGCGCGATGCCCAGCTCGATCTCCTCGATCACGCTCAGCGGGTCGACCATGTCCACCTGAATTGGTGGCGACAGACGCGCATAGCGCAGCAGAAGGGTCATGACCTGGTCAAGACGACCGCAGAGCGCCTGGATGTGCACAAGCCGCTCGGTCACGTCCGGATCCATCTTGTCACCGAATTCCTGGACCAGGAACTCCGCATCGTGGGAAATGCCGCGCAGCGGGGTGCGCAGGTCGTGGGCCGCGGCATGGGCGAAGTCGCTCAACTCCGCGTTCGTCACCGACAGCCCGCGATTCACGGTCGCCAGCTCGCGATTCCGGTGGTCCAGCCCTGCGTTCAACGCCTCGATCCTCGCGATGTAGCGGCGTTCGGCCCGGCGCCGGAACCAGAGCATCGTCAGGGCCCCGGCCGGCAATACCAGCATCAGGATCGAGATCACCGCGGTCATGGCGGTGATCTTTGTCCGAACGCTCGCGATTTCACGCGACAGCGCGGCGGAGATCTGTTCCTGAACGATCTGCAGTTCGTCGATCGCCGACATGTCGTTGATCTGCGCCCAGGCCTCCATCTCCGCTGCCGACCAGCCCTGTTCACGGGCTTCGTCGATCTGAAGGATCAACTCGACGTAACGGTCGAGCGTGGCGCGGATACCTTCGGTCCGGATCTGCAGGTCGGCCTCGCTCGCGATCCGTTCGAGATCGTCGAGCGCGCCGATCGCCCTGGTGTGGTTCTCGATCAGTTCCGGAGCAAAGCGACCGTCCTCGTGCTGCTGCATGTGGTCGCTGACGTAGTGTATGAAGCCCCCGGAACCGGCCGAGCGTTCGATCGCGAGCACCGCGCCAGGCAATTCAACCGTCACCAGGTCTACGTCACGACGCAAATCCCATATCAGGACAAGTAGGAAAGAGATCGAAACAAGATAGACCGCCGTGATGCCGCCGAGCACCAACCAGCCGAGGACATGTTTCTGCGGATTGACGTTTTCACGCAACTTGGATGGCCTCCTCGTGTGGCTCGCAGGTTCGATGCGACAGGACCGCCGGCTGGGCGAGCGAGATGTAGAAGGTCGAGCCCTGTCCCGGCGTCGAGACCAGCCGGACCCATCCACCGTCTGCCTCGACCACCTTCCGCACGAAAGCCAGCCCGGCGCCGCTTCCCTCGCCGTAGCGTTCGGGATGGTTGAGTCGCTTGAACATGCGGAACGCTTCCTCGCGGAACTCCGGCTCGATGCCGATTCCGTTGTCGCGAACATAGAACACGTTCTGCTCCGTCCGGCCGTCGATGCGGGCCTGCGCCAGGAACCCGATCCCTACCATGGGCCGCTCGGCGTCGTTGTAGGTCAGACCGTTCAGAATGAGGTTTCTGAACAGCGTATCCACGTCGGCCGGGCTGGCGGCGATCTTGGGCAGGTCGGTCTCGATTTCCACGGCCCCGTTCCGTTCGCCGAGGAGCTCCTTGAGCGAGGCGATGACCTCCTCGACCACCCGCTGCGTGCTGACCGACTCGCGCGCCTGCGTGCGACCGATCCGCGAGTATTTCAGCAGCGTCACGATCAGGCTGTCCGCCTTCTGGCAAAGTTCCGTGATCCGGCTCAACCGGTGGATTTGGTCAGCTCCAAGCTCGTCGCGGTGATCCTCGACCAGGAACGTGATCTGGTTGCTGATGCCGCGCAGGGGGGCGCGAAGGTCGTGCGAGACGATATAGGCGAACTCGTTCAGCTTCTCCTGCGCGGAACGGGCCTCTTCCGCCTCGAACTGGCGCCGCATGATCTCGGCATCCTTGCGCGCCATCTCGCCCTGGCTCGGGATGTGCAGGTAGCTGGGCAACAGCCGGATGAGCTGCACGGCGGCAAAGACGGACACGGCGGCGGCGACCAGCTTGAGAACGCCCTCCACGCCGTAGACGGGAACCCAGAGTGTCGCCAGCGACGCAAGATGGCTCAGCCCCCAGAGCGCAATGAAGGAGGCGAAGAGCCGTGCGACCTTCGGATCGACCAGGTCGGGCCGCAGCTTGTGGACCTTCAGGATGACCAGCGGAATCGCGAAACATGCCAGCGCACTCAGCAGATCGGACAGGCCGTGCGTGACCAAGAGGCCCGGCCGCCAGAGCAGGCTTTCTCCGCGCGGCACGAATTGCGCCAACCCAAAGAAATCTTGCAATGGCTGCAGCATGTTAGACCTTCATCAGCGTGGATCTGATTCATCTTGCCGGAAGTCTTCTCATGCGAGGGTTAGGAAAGGATTAACCTCCCCTTACGAGTCGTGAAACGACGGCACGTCATTCCCGTTTCGCCCACTCGAACAGCGCGGTTCAGAATCGTATCGACCAGGTCTGCTCGACCAGTGGCTGGCCAAAGGACGTCACGGGCTCGGATCGTTCGAGCGTCCAGCCGGCGCTGGCATAAAGCGCACAGGCGGCCTTGTGGCTTTCGTGGGTCCAGAGCGTCATGCCGAGGTAGCCCGCATTTTGGGCGAATGCCATGCAGTGTTGCAGCATCTCCCGCCCCAGCCCCTTGCCCCGCGCCTCGGGCACCAGCAGAAAAAGCCGCAACTTGGCGATGCGGTCATCATGACGCACACAGAAGATGGAGCCCAGCCGTCGGCCGCCCTCCTCCGCGATCCATCCGGCCTCGCACGAGGGATCATGCCCGGTCGTGAAGGCCTCCAGAATCGACCGGACAAGAGGCCCGAACGTCTCGTCGAAACCCTCGTCGGCCGCATAGAGCGTCTGGTGGCGGTCGACCAGCCAATCGGTATCCGAAGGGCGGAATGCGCGGATCATCGTGACAGTTTCGCGTCAAACGCCCCTGCTTGCAATCCGCCGGAACTTGCGCCATGAGACCGATCCATGGGGATCAACACCGAACGCGACGTCGAAGCCAACCTCCAGATCGGGCCGACCGATCAGGGCATGGTGCGCCTGTTCATCGAGGCGAACGGGGTGGAGATCCCGATGGATTTCGAGCCAGAGGAAGCCGAGGAGATCGCGCAGGAGATCCTGTCGGCCGCCCGGGCCGCGGCAAGCCGCGCCAAACGCTAGAGCCCGAACCCGGTATCGCGCAACGCGTGCAGTCGCCGCGCCGCATGGGTCGCGAATTTCTGCAGAACCGCCTTGCGACGCGCACCGGCGAGCTTCGCCTCCGGCGCCATGCGCACGATTTCCGCGTCATAGGCATCGGCCAGGATCAGGCCCGTCTCGTCGGGCAGCAGTTCGGCCGGAAACTCCGCGTCCACGGCCCAGAAGAACCGGTCGCACCAGTCCAGGTATCCCTTCCACTTCTGGTCCGAGGTGAAATCGGCGCGGCAGGATTTGCATTCCACCACCCAGATTTCGCCCTTCGGACCCAGGGCCATCAGGTCGACCCGCAGCCCGCGCATGGGCACCAACTCCTCGACCGTGACGAAACCGAGACTGGCCATGTGCCGCGCAACGCCGCGCGCCAGAAGCTGGCCGGGCATCAGGGGTGAGGGGGCGCCGGATAGATCGTCCATGTCGAAAATGTGAACAAAGAGGGAACTTCAGTCAAGAGAGCTTCTTCGATCAAGTCCTCGCGAATTTGCGCACGGCGACCGGCGCATGACCCCTTGCCGAGAGGCCGGCGCAGGACTACCTGTTGCAAGACGGGTTCTGCCCTTCTCGTGACAGGTTGCATTCCGGTGGCCTTAAGCAATTCCGAGGGAGCTGGCTCTGTCCGGACCCTGGTCCGGTTACCTGGCGCCCACCTGTACATACAGGTCCTCGGGAATGAGAGAACCAAACGGTTGTGGTGGTTCCCGTCACAAGAAATCGGCCGGATCGCCTGCGCGGTCCGGCCGTTTTTCATGGAATCCCTTCTCAGACGAAGGACCAGCGCTCCATCCAGCGGTGCCCGTCCTTGTCCCAATGCGTGGAGAAGTCTTCACCGTTGGTGTCGATATCCGGGCCGGTCGCAAACACATAGTTCGCGAACATCGGGATGACGGAGCTTCCCTCTTCGTTCAGGATCTTCTGCATCTCGAAGTACATGTCGCGGCGCTTGGCTTCGTCGAGTTCGGCACGGGCCAGCACGAGCAGTTCGTTGAAGCGCTCATGCTCGAACGCCGACTCGTTCCAGGCCGCGCCGGACGAGTAGGCCGTCGACAGCATCGCGTCCTCGACGGGACGACCCCCCCAGTAGGACGCACACCATCCGTGCTTCAGCCAGACATCCGCCCAGTAGCCGTCATTGGGCACCCGGTTGATCTTGACGTTGATACCGCAGCCCTTTGCGGCGTTCTGGATCAGCGCGCCCGCGTCCACGGCCCCGGCAAAGGCCGCGTCGGCCACCGAAAGCTCCACATCCAGGCTGTCGAGCCCGGCTTCCTTGAGGTGGAACTTCGCCTTGTCGGGATCGTACTCGGTCTGCGGCAACTCATCGTTGTAGTACCGCTGACCGCGGCCAATGGGATGGTCATTGCCGAGCGAGCCGAAGCCGAACAGGATCTTGTCGACCAACTCCTGCCGGTTGACGGCATATTTCAACGCCCGACGGACGTTCACATCGGTGAAGGGGTCCTTGTTCATCAGCATCGGGAAAGTGTAGTGCTGGTTGCCAGCGACCGAATGGACCGAAATGCCGGGGTTGCGCGACATCAGGCCCACGGTCTTCAGGTCGAGGCGGTCGATCAGGTGAACGTCGCCCGCAACCATCGACGTGGTCCGCGCATTCGCATCGACGACGGCCAGGAGTTCGACACCGTCGAAGAATCCCCGCTCCGAATCCCAGTCGTTTTCGTTCTTTTCCAGTCGCGAACTGATGCCCGCCTTGAAGTCGATCAGCTTGTACGGCCCGCACCCGTCGCCGGAGCGCCAGTCGACCCCGCGATCATCGCCCGTCGGCAGAACCGGGATGTGGTAGTCGGTGAAGGTGAAGGGAAAATCGGCGTTCCCGCTGGAGAGCGTGAAGACGATCGTGTCGCCCTCGGCCGTGATATCGTTGATCCCGTCGACAAGGGGTTTTGCCGCCGAAGTTGACTCGTCGCCTCGGTGGTAGTTGACGGACGCGATCACATCCTCCGGTGTCACCGTCTTTCCGGAATGGAAGGTCACGCCGGGCCGCAGCTTGAAGCGCCACACCGTGGCGTCGGGGCTGGCCTCCCAGCTCTCGGCGATCTGCGGCTCCAGCGAGCCGTCGCGCCGCACCCCGGTCAGATAGCCGCAGAATCCATAGGCCTGGGTGATGACGAAGTCGTTCTCCCATGTACCGGGGTCGAGCGTGTCGGAGGTCGAGCCATGCCCGATGGCGGCACGAATGACGCCGCCCTTCTTCTGCGCCCGGGCGCGGGTCGGCGCGAACCCCAGGCCCGTCGCACCTATTGCGGCCCCGGCAGCGGTCGTCCTCAGAAAGCCTCGACGGTCCAGAAAGCCGCCCTTGATCAGTGACATGATGGAAATCTCCCTGGTTGGTTCGTTCTTGTTCGTTACGTCACCTTGACGCGAACGGGGTCGACACGCAACAGATGCCGCCGCCGACCGGGATAGCTCGCGCACAAAAAAAAGGGCCGCGGCCGGTGTCGCCGCAGCCCCTTGTAGCTGTCGCCCGTGCCCGGGCATCGGGCATCTTCGCGAAGGTTGGTCTAGCGAAAGACCCGCGGCATCATGTCGTTGCGCGCGCGATTCCAGCGCCAAGCGGTCGACGCCAGCGCCGGTGCGGCGCGGTGATACATCTGCGTGCCCGGAACGGTATAGACCCGGGCCGCATCGGCAGCGGCCTGCTGCGCCTTTTTCCAGTGCCAGACGGAACCGGTGCCGCGACGGACCTCTCCTGTCCTGTAGGCGTCTTCGCCCGGCCGCTTGTAGAAATGTGCTGCGTCCAGGGCAGCCTGCTTGGCTTTCATCCACTGCAGGGTCCGACCGATCATTCGGCGTGTTCCCGGCATCTTCGGATTAGGTGACTTGAGTGTCGTCATGGGTCAGCCCTCCTTGGGATCAAGATACAGCCCGCGCTCCCCAAACAAAGATAGTCGAGCCCACGTGTCATTGCCACAGGCAATGATGCGATTTAGGGGTCCAACCGCGCAAGGCTTGGATTAAACTATTGATATTATGGTATTTTGAAGTCGTTCACGATGCGCACGGCCTGGTCCGGCTGTGGGGATGTCAATCGTCCGTCGGTTCCGCCATGGCCATCACGGCGATTCCGAACTGCACCCCGGCGAACACGATTCCGTTGAAGAACCACAGCATGAAAAGCGCCAGCGCCCATGACGGAGAGGAAAAGATCAGATGCGCCAGGTTGGCGACGTTGAACCACAAGAGGAGCGCAACGAACACCGCCGCAACGGCAAAGCCGATCAGGCAGTGGCGCATGTAGAACCTGGCGATCTGGGGCATGGCCGGCACTCCTCGGAGCAAAAGATAGGGCCGGGGGACGCATTTTTCCAATGTCGTTTTCGCAATCGAGCCTGCGGCACAGCGCCGCTTGGGCGCAGACCTCCGGTTCAAAAGGCTTCCGGACGGGCCTCGCGCGCCATGTGGTCAAGCACCGCGTTCACGAACTTCACTTCCTTGCCCTCGGGAAAGAAGGCCTGCGCCACTTCCACGAATTGAGTGATGACGACCTTGGGCGGTGTCTTCGGGTCACGCAGTTCTGCGCCCGCCGCCCGGAAAAGCGCCCGAAGGGTCGGGTCGATGCGGGCGATGGGCCATTTCGCGACCAGCGCACGGTCCGTCATCTGGTCGATCGCCGCCTGGTAGTTCACCGCCGTATCGAGCAGGTTGACGAAGAGGTCGACATCGCCTTCGATCATCTCCTCACCATCGTAGCTGGCGCCGAAACGGTGTTCCAGGAACTCGCGCCGCACGTTGTTCGCGTCCTGCCCTGCGGCCTCCATCTGGAACAGCGCCTGCACCGCGTAAAGCCGCGCCGCCGTTTTCATGCGGCGCCTGGTGTTTCCCGAGACCTCTGTCATCTCTCGCGCCCGTCCTCGCTGTCGCCCTGGACCAGGACGATATCCTCTGCCGGCGTCCGGAATCCGATGCCGCTGCGCGCGGCCGACCATTTCCGGCCAAGCGCGATCAGGTGCAACGCTGCCGCCGCGGCGCCCCCGCCCTTGTTCTGTCCTTCGGGGTCGGCGCGCACCTCGGCCTGGGCACGGTTCTCGACCGTCAGGATGCCGTTACCGATGCAAAGCCCTTGCAGACCAAGGAGCTGGATCGCGCGCGAACTGTCGTTGCAAACCGTCTCGTAATGCGTCGTCTCTCCGCGGATCACGCATCCCAGCGCGACATATCCATCGAATTCCGCGCGCCGGTCCGAGATTCCGATGGCCGTCGGCACCTCGAGGGCGCCCGGTACCTCGACCAGGTCCCATGTGCCGCCTGCGGACTCGATCTCCGCCTTGGCGCCGGCGACCAGATTGTCGGCGATGTCCTTGTAGTAGGGCGCCACGACGATCAGCAGCTTCGGCGGATCATCGAATTCAGCGCGCGGCAGCGTGTAATGCGTCTGCGATCCGGCCATCACTTGTCCCCCGTGATCGGCCGCGTGCCGGTGATCGTCAGGTCATAGGCATCGAGCCCGACATAGCGGGTCTGCGGGCTGTCGGTCAGCAGGACCAGCTTGCGCACGCCGAGTTTCGCCAGCATCTGCGCCCCGAGGCCGGTCTGCTTGATCGTGCGGGGTCCGTCCTCCTCCTGGGCGAAGAGCTCCTTGTGCGGTTGCCGGAAAAGGCAGACGACACCGCGCCCTTCCTCCGCCACCAACTCCATCGCGCGCGCGAGCACGCCCGCGGGCTTCGGTCCCAATCCCAGCACGTCGGACGCTTCGTTCAGCGCGTGGGTCCGCACCAGCACCGGATCGGGGGTGGAGATGTCGCCCTTGATCAGCGCCACATGCTCGATGCCATAGGTGAAATCGGTGAAGATGCGCAGGTCCCACTGGCCGCCGTATTCGGAGGTGACCATGTGGCGATCCGTCTCCCGGACGAGGTTGTCGTAGCGGCGGCGATAGGCGATCAGGTCGCTGATCGTGCCGATCTTGATCCCGTGGGTCCGCGCGAACTCGACGAGGTCCGGCAGACGCGCCATCTCCCCGTCGTCCTTCATGATCTCGCAGATCACGCTGGACGGATAATGGCCCGCGAGCCGCGCCACATCGCATCCGGCCTCCGTATGGCCCGCACGAACCAGAACGCCACCCCGCCGCGCGCGCAGCGGGAAGACGTGGCCCGGCGTGGCGATGTCCGCGGAGCCGGCCTGCGGATTGATCGCGGTGGAGATCGTGTGCGCCCGGTCAGCGGCGGAGATGCCGGTGGAGACGCCCTCGCGCGCCTCGATCGACACGGTGAAGGCGGTTTCGTGGCGCGAGGAGTTGTGCTGCGTCATCATCGGAAGGCCCAGTTCGTCGATCCGCTCGGGCGGCAGGGTCAGGCAGATGAGCCCGCGCCCGTGGGTCGCCATGAAGTTCACGGCCTTGGCATCGGCGAAATTGGCGGGGATCACGAGGTCGCCCTCGTTCTCGCGATCCTCGTGGTCGACCAGGATGAACATCCGGCCGAGCTTCGCCTCCTCGATGATGTCCTCGATGGGAGAAATCGCGTCCTTCAGCGATGTCTCGACCGGTCCCGGGGTTTCGTAGCCCATGTCCGCCCTCGTTTCTGCAGCATCGACCCGTCCCATACGCGCCCACGGCGCAAAGCGCCAGCCCCGCGCAACCCTGCCGCGGCGTCGCGAGGAGGTACGGCTGACGCGATCCCGCGAACAGCGGCGGCGGGGCAGGTCCGGAGTGCATTGTGACCCGAAGGCAAGCCCCGTAGTCTCGCTCGAAATTCCGGAGCAAGTTCATGCAGTCAGCGATCCGACTTTCCGCCGTCGAGGCACATGCCGAGGGGGAGCCCGGGCGCGTCATCACCGGGGGGCTGCCACCGATTCCGGGCGACAGCGTCTTCGAGAAGATGCAGTGGCTGCGGGAGAACCGCGACGACATCCGCAAGCTGCTGCTGCGGGAGCCGCGCGGGTATCCGGCGCTCTGCTGCAACCTGATCGTTCCGGCCTGTCATCCGGCAGCCGATGCCGGCTACATCATCATGGAGCAGACCGAGTACCCGCCGATGTCCGGGTCGAACACGATCTGCGTGGCCACCGTGTTGCTGGAAGGGGGCATCCTGCCGATGACCGAGCCGGTGACGCGGCTCACGCTGGAGGCTCCCGCGGGGCTGATCACCATCGATGCCACCTGCCGGGAGGGCAAGGTGACGGAGGTGCGGTTCCGCAACGTGCCGGCCTTTGCCGTGGCGCTCGATGCGGAGATCGAGGTCCCGGGCATGGGACGCGTGGCCGTGGACATCGCCTGGGGTGGGATGTTCTACGTGCAGGCCGATGCCGACCGGCTGGGCATTGCGCTGGAGGCAGAGAACGGGGCGGAGATCGCCCGCGTATCGGAGGCGCTGCGCCACGCGGCGGCAGAGCAACTGCCGGTCACGCATCCGGACAATCCTCGGATCACCGGGCCCACGATCTCCTACCTGCATGGCGCGCCGACAGCCCCCGGAACCGACGGGCGCGGGGCGGCGACGGTTTCGACGGGGTATTTCGATCCCGACCGCCCGCATGTGGCGACCGGCATCCTCGACCGCTCCCCCTGCGGCACGGCGACCAGCGCGCGCATGGCGGTGCTGCATGCCCGCGGCCTGCTGAGACCCGGCGAGCCCTTCGTGAACGCCGGGCCGCTGGGCACGACATTCTCGTGCGTGATCGATGAAGAGGCGCAAGTTGGCCCCTACCCCGCCATCGTGCCCAGCATCGCCGGGCAGGCCTGGATCTATGGCATCAGCCAGTACCGGGTCGATCCGTCGGATCCCTTCCCCGAAGGCTTCACCGTTGGCGATATCTGGTAGCGCGGATGGCTCAGCCGGTCTGGTCCTGAAGGCGTGCGACATAGCGCGCGAGCGTGTCGATCTCGAGGTTCACCCGGTCGCCGACCGCCACCGCCCCCCAGGTCGTTGCGTCCTTGGTGTGGGGAATGAAGTTGATGCCGAACTCGTCGCCGTCGACCTCGTTCACGGTCAGCGAGGTGCCGTTGAGCGCGACCGACCCCTTGGAGGCTATGAACTTCGACAGGTGCCCGGGCGCCCGCAGCGTGACCCGCGTGCTGTCGCCCTCCTCGGTCACGGACACGACCTCAGCCACGCCGTCCACATGACCGGACACGATATGGCCGCCCAACTCGTCACCAACCCGCAGCGCGCGTTCCAGGTTGACGCGTGTGCCGACACGCCAGTCGCCCAGGTTGGTCCGCGCCACGGTCTCGGCACTGATGTCCACGTCGTACCAGCCCGGCCCCAGCGCCACGACGGTGAGACAGACCCCGTCCGAGGCGATGGAAGCGCCGACGTCGATGCTGTCAGTATCGTAGCTGCAGGCGATCCGCGCGCGCAGGTCGCCCTTCTGCTCCAGCGCGGTCACGGTGCCGATATCGGTGATGATGCCGGTGAACATGGACTTTTCCCTTGCCAGTCACGCGTGACCTAGCCACCTTTGCCGCCAAGAACAAGCCGGGCCGCGTCAGCCATTTGTTAACCATGATGGACAACGGTCGTCGATACAGTTTCGGAAGATTGAAGATGCCAGCGTCAGATCGCATATTCCTGTTCCTGCAGGGACCGCACGGGCCGTTCTTCGATCGGCTGGGACGCATGATGCGGGAGGCGGGCGCGACCGTCTGGCGGGTGGGGTTCAATTCCGGCGACCGCGCGTTCTGGCGCGACGGGCCAGGCTACATCCCCTATCGCGGCGACATGCGGGATTGGCCAGGCACCTTCGAAAGGCTCATCCGCGAAAAGTCGGTTACCGACATCGTGCTCTATGGCGACACGCGGCCCGTGCATGCACAGGCCGTGGAGATCGCGCGCGAGCGCGGCGTGCGCATCCATGTGTTCGAGGAAGGGTACATGCGTCCCTACTGGGTGACCTACGAACGCGGCGGATCGAACGGAAATTCGCGGCTCATGGACATGTCCGTCGCGGACATGCAGAGCGCGATGGCGCAGTCGGACATGGAGGCGCCGCTGCCGCCGGCTCATTGGGGCGACATGCGCCAGCACATCTTCTACGGCGCGCTCTATCATCTTTTCGTCCTTTTCATGAACCGCAGCTATCCGAATTTCCGCCCGCACCGGGCGCTGCCGGTCACGCGGGAATTCCAGCTCTACCTCAAGCGGCTGTTGCTCATGCCGGCCATCGCGCTTGGCCGAATGGTCGCCTCGGCACACATCCGGCGGGGCGGCCATCCCTATCACCTTGCGCTTCTGCAACTGGAACATGACAGCGCGTTCCAGATGCATTCACCCTTTTCGAAGCAGGCCGAGTTCATCGAAATCGTGATTGACGGGTTCGCGCGGGGCGCGCCCCGGCACCACCACCTTGTCTTCAAGGCCCACCCGCTGGAAGACGGGCGCGCGCCAATCCGGCGGGACATCCGTCGTCTCGCCAGCGCCGCCGGGGTCGCGGACCGCGTCCATTTCGTGCATGGCGGCAAACTGGCACAGCTTCTGCGCGACTGCCGAAGCGCGGTCACCGTGAATTCCACCGCCGCGCAGCAGGTCCTCTGGCGCGGGATTCCGCTCAAGATCTTCGGGCGGGCGGTCTATGCCAAGCCCGAATTCGTGTCGGACCAGCCGATCGCCGACTTTTTCGCCGGTGCCACCCATCCCGACACCCGCGCTTACCGCGATTACCGCCGCTACCTCCTTGAAACCTCTCAGCTTCCGGGCGGCTTCTACTCCGCACGCGGCCGCCGCCAGCTTCTCCGGCAGATCGTGGACATGATGCTGTCCGAGGCGGACCCCTACGACATGCTGGCATCCGGCACCGCGTCTCCGCGGCAACAGTTGCGCCTGGTCAGGTGAACCGGAAACAGCGTCGCGCTGGATTTTTCGCGCACCGTCCGGTATCTGTCGGAAAAATCAGGCTGGAAAACCGGCCGAAACAGGCGAAAAAGGTCGAGGAAACCGAGCAGTGAGATCCATGACATCCCGGAGCGGGCGTATCGTGGCCGCTGTCGTCGTATTGGCCCTGCTTTCCGCCTGCGGGTTGCCAAAGGTCGGTCCCAACAAGCGCCAGATCTATTCCGGTTCGGTTCAGCAGGAAGGCGACGCATTCGTCATCTCCGTGAACGACAGGGTCACACGCGCAACGGCGGTCGTACCTTCGCTCGGGTTCAGCTCGGGTTTTCTCAAGGCCGGACAGGTCGGATCCGACACGATCAGCGCTGGCGACACGCTGGGTGTGTCCGTCTGGGAGAACGTCGACGAGCCGCTTCTGGGCGCGTCCGGTGCGCCCTTCGCGACGCTGGAAGAAATCCAGGTTGACGGTTCGGGCTTCATCTTCATTCCCTATGCCGGACGCATCAAGGCTGCGGGCAACAGCCCGGAGGCGATCCGCCGCATCATCACCGAAAAGCTCGCCGATCAGACGCCGGATCCCCAGGTCCAGGTACGCCGCCTCGCCGGAGACGGCGCGACCGTCACCCTGCTCGGGGCTGTCGGCGGCCAGGGTGTCTATCCCATCGAGCGGCCGACCCGCACCCTTGCCGCCATGCTGGCCCGCGCCGGCGGGGTCTCGGTCGAACCGGAAATCGCCCTGGTGACGGTGACCCGCGGGCAATACCAGGGAAAGATCTGGTTTGCGGATCTCTACGACAACCCGGAACTCGACATCGCGCTGCGCGCGGGCGACCGCATCCTGGTGCAGGAGGACACGCGGTCCTTCACCGCGCTCGGCGCAGCCGGAAGCCAGTCGCAGGTTCGCTTCGATAGCCAGAACCTCTCCGCGCTCGAGGCCATCGCACAGGTCGGCGGTCTCAACGCGTCGTCCGCCGATCCCACGGGCGTCTTCATCTTCCGCAACGAACCGGCGGAGATCGCCAACCACGTGCTTGGCCGCAACGACCTCGTGGGGGCGCAACGCATCGTCTACGTGCTGGACCTGACCCAGCCCAATGGCATCTTCGTCGCCCGCGATTTCGTGATCCGCGACGGTGATACGCTCTACATCACCGAGGCGCCGTTCACACAGTGGCAGAAGACGATCTCCTCTCTGACCGGATCGGCCAACTCGATCAACGCGCTGAATACACTGGCCGGGAACTGACCCCTGTCGCAGCCGGGCGCGCATAGCCCCGAGGCCGCCGGTTCATCCCGGCGGCTTTTCGTATTCAATGGCGGGTTCCTCTGGCAGCGGCGCGTGCGCCGTATCCTGTCGCTGGCGGGCTACAGGATCGCGCTCGGGCGGCCGGGGCCGGAGGACCTCGTGGCCGTCTGGGGACAATCACCCACGGCCATCCGGGGAGAGACCGTCGCCGCGAGGACAGGCGCACACCTGATCCGCGTGGAGGACGCATGGCTCAGATCGCTCTTTCCCGGCCGGGCGGGCGCCTCGCCGCCGCTTGGCCTGCTGATCGACCGCAAGGGCGTGCATTTCGCCCCCTCCTCCCCCTCCGACCTGGAAGAACTGCTCGCCACCCATCCCCTCGACGACACGGCCCTGCTCGACCGTGCTCGCGGCGGCATTGCGCGGATGATCGAGGCCGGGCTGACCAAGTACACCGCCTGCGATCCGGACCTTCCGGTTCCGGCGCCGGGATATGTTCTGGTGATCGACCAGACCCGTGGCGACGCCTCGGTCACCGCCAGCGAGGCGGACCGCAACCGGTTCCTGGAAATGCTTTACTGGGCGCAGGAGAACCACCCCGGCGCGCGCATCATCATCAAGTCCCACCCGGAAACGGTGCAGGGGCTTCGGCTTGGGTATTTCGAGGCCGGCGACTGCAATGACCGCGTGTCGATCTGCGACGCCCCGCTCTCTGCCTGGCGGCTCTTCGAGGGCGCGGTGGCGGTCTACACCGTGTCGTCGCAACTGGGCTTCGAAGCGATCTTCGCGGGCCACAGGCCGCATGTCTACGGACAGCCCTTCTATGCCGGGTGGGGCCTGACCGAGGATGCGTTTCCGGTTCAGCGGCGGCAGCGCCGTTTGAGCCGTGCGCAACTCTTCGCGGCGACGATGCTGCTCTACCCGACCTGGTACGATCCCAACCGCGACCGGCTCTGTTCCTACGAGGACGCCGCCGAAGCGCTGGCCGAGGAAACCCGCGGCTGGATGGCTGACCGGCATGGCTGGGTCGCCTCGCATGTCCGGCTCTGGAAACGGCGGGCGTTCGTGCGGAATTTCGGGCGGTATGGCAGGGTGATCTTCGAAGACGACCCGGCAAAGGCACGGGACATGGCGAAGGGGCGCGGCTGGATGGTCTGGGCCGGCAAGGCGGAGCTGCGCGCGGACTGGGACGGGGCCGTCCGGGTGGAGGATGGCTTTCTGCGGTCCCGCGGGTTGGGGGCCGATCTGGTTCCGGCCTTGTCGCTGGTGACCGACGATCTCGGGATCTACTACGATCCGCGTTATCCTGCGCGGCTGGAGGCGCTGATCGCGGCCCGCGAAACGTTGCGCCCGGACCAGACCGAACGCGCACGGCAATTGATCCGCTCCCTGACGGATCGCGGGCTCTCGAAATACAATCTTGGCGAGGCGCCCTCCGGTCTTCCGGACGGTCACCGTATCCTGGTGCCCGGACAGGTCGAGGACGACGCCTCCATCCTGACCGGAACCGGCAAAGTGCGCACCAATCTGGCGCTTCTGAAGGCCGCGCGGGAGGCCAATCCCGGTGCGGTGATCCTCTACAAGCCGCATCCGGACGTCGAAGCTGGGCTTCGCCCGGGCGCGGTGGATACCGGCGGGCTTGCCGACCTGGTTCTGTCCCGCACCGATCCGGCGGCGCTGTTGGATCATGTTCAGGAAGTCTGGACCATGACGTCGTTGCTCGGGTTCGAAGCCCTCCTGCGCGGCGTGCCGGTGACCACGCTCGGTGCGCCGTTCTACGCGGGCTGGGGCCTGACGCGGGATCTGGGCGACATGCCCCCGCGCCGACGACACGGCATCACTGTCGAAGGTCTCGTGCACGCCTGCCTGATCGACTATCCACGGTATTTCGATCCCGTTTCCGGGCGCCCCTGCCCGGTCGAAGTCATCGTGGACCGGCTTGCCGACGGCCAAACCGCGCAGCGCGGACCGGTCAACCGGACACTGTCCAAGGTGCAGGGTCTGCTCGCCAGTCAAAGCTGGATCTGGCGACGGTAGGCCATGGCGGGTGCTGCCTCCGGCGGCGCGCCCGCGGGGGACGACTCTCAGTCCCGCGTCCAGACATGCAGAACGTCGTCGCCGACCCGACGTGCATCGCGCAGGACGAACCTCGGCGCATCTGTCAGATGCGCGAGCCCCAGGGCGCCGATCGAGGGAAGCCCCTCTGCCCCGATGCCGATTCCGGCGGTGAACCCGACCAGCCGATCGACGACCCCGGCCTCCAGCAATGAGGCCGCGAGCATGCTGCCGCCTTCGCAGAACACCCGCGTCAGCCCTTCCTCCGCCAGCGCGGCCAGAACGGCGTCGATAGACAGATGCGCCCCCCGCGCCCGGCAGGGAAGAAGTCGGGCGCCCAGGTCCTGCCAGGTCCGGAGCAACTCCGCGTCCGCATCGGTGCCATGGCAAATCCAGACCGGAACATCCCGGGCGGTCCGGGCCAGCTTGCCCATCAACGGCAGGTCCAGACGGCGTGAAACCACCACGCGCACAGGTTGACGGTCCATGCCCAGGTCTCGCACGGTCAGCGACGGATCGTCCTGCCGCGCGGTGCCGCCCCCCACGATCACGGCGTCATGCGTCGCGCGCATCGCATGGACCGCCCGCCGCCCGGCGGGGCCGGTGATCCATTGGCTCTGACCCGAGGCCGTGGCGATGCGCCCGTCGAAGGATGCGGCGAGCTTCAGCGTCACCATCGGGCGCCCCTTGGTCACCCGGGCGAAGAACCCCGCATGGGCGTCCCGGGCCGCATCCTCCATGACGCCTGACTGCACCTCGATCCCCGCTTCGCGCAGCCGGGCCAGCCCGCTGCCGCTGACCCGCGGGTCGGGGTCCCTGACCGCCGCCACGACGCGCGACACCCCGGCGGCGATCAGCGCCTCGGTGCAGGGCCCGGTCTGACCGTGATGATTGCAAGGCTCCAGCGTGACATAGGCGGTGGCGCCCCGGGCCGCGTCCGCGGCCTGCGCCAGCGCCACGACCTCAGCATGAGGCCGCCCGCCATCGCGGGTCCAGCCGCGCCCCACGACCCGTCCGTCGCGGACGATCACGCAGCCGACGGCGGGGTTAGGCCAGACGCGACCCAGGCCCCGTCGACCCAACGTCAACGCCATCTCCATGAAGCGCGTGTCGGTCCCGATCACTCTTCGGACGGTGTACGCGGACGCAGTTCGCTGACGAACTTGTCGAAATCATCCGCTGCCTGGAAGTTCTTGTAGACGCTCGCGAACCGGACATAGGCGACGGTGTCGATACGGGCCAGCGCCTCCATCACGATCTCGCCGATCACCTTCGACGGAATATCGGTCTCCCCCATGCTCTCCAGCCGCCGCACGATGCCGGAGATCATCTGGTCGATGCGTTCGGGATCGATGGGGCGTTTCTGCATGGAGATCCGGATCGACCGTTCCAGCTTGTCGCGGTCGAAATCCTCACGCTTGCCGGAGGACTTGATGACGACCAGATCGCGCAGTTGCACCCGTTCGTAGGTCGTGAACCGCCCACCGCAAGCCGGACAGAAACGCCGCCGCCGGATCGAGACATGATCCTCCGCCGGGCGCGAATCCTTTACCTGAGTGTCGATGTTGCCGCAAAACGGACAGCGCATGCCTGTTTGACCCCCCGGAGTTGTCCCGCTTCATCGTGGGGTGCGTTGCCCACTTATCCACAATCTATAGAATATCGTCCCACCGTTGGGTAGAGGAGAATTGCCCGACCCCGTATCTGCACGACCGGAGCCAGCAGATCCGCGCTATTCGGGCGGATCTGCGCGGAAATGTGCGGCGACACGGCGTCGGTGCGGTCGGCGGCGATGCTCCACAAGATAGATCCCCTGCCAGGTGCCCAGCACCAGTCGCCCGTCGCGAACCGGGATCGACAGGCTCACCGGCATCATCGCCGCCTTGATATGCGCGGGCATGTCGTCGGGCCCTTCGCAGGTGTGGCGCAGGTAGGACATCGACGGGTCGTCGGACGGCGGCACCAGCCGGTCGAAATAGGCGCGAAGGTCGGTCTGCACCTCCGGATCGGCGTTTTCCTGGATCAAAAGCGAGGCCGAGGTGTGCTGCACCAGCAGGGTCAGCAGACCATCCCCCTGCCCGGCCACCCATGTCGCCGCCTCTCGCGTGAAATCGGTCAGTCCCGGGCCACGGGTGTCGATAGCGAAATCCGTCTGCATGGTTTGATCAGACCTTGTATCGACATCCGATGGAAGAGGCGCGTACGGGAAATTCTGCGGTCAGTGCGAACTGCGCAGCTTGTAGTCGGCGCAAAATCCGTTGGCCTGCCCTACTGACAGACTTTCACCAGCGTTGCGGATGCTGAGCCCCATTATCACCACCCGGAATTGCGGCGCCGCGTCGGGGACCGGTCCGAAGACCACCGTTCGCCGCGCCTTGTCGTAGGGCGCGGTAACCGCGATCCGCGCGGTGACAGGCAGGTCCAGCACCCGGCGCCCGTATTCTCCTGCGGCACACCAGAAATCGCGCGCCCAGAGTTCGGCCCGGCCACTCACTTCGAAGCTCCCGTCATTCAGCGGCGTGACGGTCATGTGGTTGGAGGCGCGGAAATCCTGCGCGGCGACAGGCACGGCCAGACAAGTGAGCGCCGTGAACAGCGCCATGCGCGAGAAGCGTTTCAAGGGGTCAATCCTCGCGTTCCAGAATGTGATTTCGACAGAATTGCAGGGCATGGAAGATCGGCAGGTTCATTCCCGCCTGCCGGACAGAGACCGATACAGACGTGAAGGCGCCGGGCGTCGGCTCGACCGAGAAAACGACCCCCTTCCGGCCGGGGACCGTCTCGGCCGGACCGCGCGCGCGTGCGATGTAGAGACGTCCCCGCGTCCTGCCCAGCGCGCCTTCGGCGTAACTTGCGGCAGCGCACCAGATGTCCTGCGCACCGGCACCGCCGGACTCGATCACCTCGAACTGGGTAGCGGAGATCGGATTGACCTGAAGCCTGGGCGCAAACCCGAGTCCGATCCCGATCGCCTGCGACCCGGCCATTCCGGGCAGCAGCGCGGCAAGCAGAA
>CBDUPF010000004.1:0-33156 GCA_965369035.1 uncultured Aliishimia sp. | reverse complement strand
GACGGCGGTGCTGACGCTGCTGCTCTGGGCCTTTTTCGCCTTCACCCGCGTGGGCCTCGCCGCGCAGGCCGCATCGCAGAACCAGATGGCGGCCTATATCGTCGGAGTGCCGGTGATGCGCATCAACGGGCTGATCTGGGGCCTGTCCGGTGTCGTCGCGACGGTCGCGGGGGTCATGTATGCCGCCAAGGGCGCCATCGACCCGAATATCGGACTTCTGGGGATCAAGGCCTTTGCCGCGGCGGTGATCGGCGGGATGGGCTCGCTTCCCGGCGCGCTGCTGGGCGGTCTGCTGATCGGGATCGTGGAGCCCATCGCGGGGCGCTACGGCCCCGGCGAATACGCGCAGATGTCGCCCTATATCATCATGCTCGTCGTGCTGGTGACCCGGCCCGGCGGGCTCTTCAGCCAGATCCAGGCCAAGAAGGTGTAGTGGCCCATGCGGATCGTGTTCAAGACCAGCTATGACCGGGACATCGACCTGCACGAGCATTGGGGCAAGCGCGGTGCCATCCTCGTGCTGCTGGTGGTCATGGTACTGCTGCCGTTCCTCGTCGGTGACTACTACCTGGCGGAGGCCGCCAACACGCTGATCTGGTCGCTGGCCGGCATGGGGCTGATGCTGCTGGTGGGCCACACGGGCCAGGTGTCGCTGGGCCATGCCGCGTTTCTGGCCATCGGGGCCTATACCGACGTCGCCCTGATGAACATCGGCTGGCCGTTCCTGTTGTCCCTGCCGGTGGCGGGGCTTGCGGCAGGGATCTTCGGCGCGCTCATCGCCATTCCGGCGGTGCGGATGTCGGGGATCTACCTCGCCATCGCCACGCTCGCCGTCTTCGTCATCGTCGAGGAGATCGTGATCCTGATGGAGCCGATCACCGGCGGGGTGGGCGGCATCGTGGCACCGTCGATCGAGATCCTCGGCATCAGCTTTGATCGCTATGGCGCGCTTGCCAATTTCTACTGGCTGGCGCTCGCCGTGGTGGCGCTGGTCACCTGGGGCTATGCCAACCTGATGCGCTCGCCCACCGGGCGGTCGTTCCTCGCGGTGCGCGACAGCGAGGTCTCGGCCCGCGCGCTGGGCATCGACGTGACCCGGACCCGGTCGCTGGCCTTCGGGCTGTCCTGCGGCATCACCGGGCTCGCGGGCGCGCTGATGGGGCATTTCATCGGCTTCTTCAACTACGAGCTCTTTTCGATCTTCATCTCGATCAACCTGCTGCTGGTCGTGACCATCGGCGGGCTGGGGTTCATCCAGGGCGCGTTCCTGGGGGCGATCCTGATCACCGCCATGCCGCAGGTCATCGCGATCCTGCGCGACTGGGCCAACGCGACGCTCGGCGTGGACATGGGCGGTATTCCCGGACTCGACACGATCATCTTCTCGCTGATCCTGATCGGCTTCATCATCTACGAGCCCACGGGGCTCTATGGCCGCTGGCTCAAGATCCGCACCTGGTGGGAGATCTTCCCGCTCGCCCGCCGCGACATGTTCCGCCGTCAGAAATCCTACCTCAAGACGGAGCGGATGAAATGAGCCTGCTCGCCGCCGAGGATATCGCGATTCACTTCGGCGGGGTGAAGGCGGTGGACGGCGTGTCGTTCCACGTCGACGAGGGCGAGGTCTTTGCCATCATCGGGCCGAACGGTGCCGGCAAGTCCACGATCTTCAACCTGATCAGCCGCCTCTACCCGCTGACCCGGGGACGGATCGAGTTCGCGGGCCAGGACGTCACGCACTTCAAGGCGCACCAGATCGCCCCCCTGGGTCTCGCGCGGACGTTCCAGAACATCGAGCTTTTCGACCATTCCACCGTGCTGCAGAACCTGCTGATGGGACGGCACACGCACCGCGCGACGACCTGGGTGCAGGACATGCTGTTCCTGCCCAAGGTCCGGCGGGAGGAGCGCGAACATCGCCGGCGGGTTGAGGAGGTGATCGAGTTCCTCGAGCTCGAAGCCTACCGCAACAAGATGATCGCCGGTCTGCCTTACGGGGTGCGCAAGGTGGTGGAGATCGGCCGCGCACTGGCGCTGGGGCCGAAGATGATCCTGCTCGATGAGCCGGCCTCCGGGTTGTCGGTGGAGGAAAGCCAGGAGGTCGCCTTCTGGATCGAGGACATGCGCCGCGACATGGGGCTGACGGTCCTGATGGTGGAACACGACATGTCGCTGGTCACCGCCGTGGCCGACCGTGTGCTGGCCATGGCCAACGGTCAGGCGCTGGCCGAAGGCACACCGGCGGAGGTGCAGGCCGACCCCCATGTGCAGGCTGCCTATCTCGGCACACCGGAGACGGAGGCCGCGCAATGACCGCGCCGCGCACCGTTGCGGCCGCGCCGGTCCTCTCCGTCCGCAACGTGGAGACGTTCTATGGCGCGATCATGGCGCTGCGCGGCGTTTCCATCGACGTGGAACAGGGGGAGATCGTCACCATCCTCGGCGCGAACGGGGCCGGCAAGACCACGCTGATGAAGACGATCTGCGGCCTCATGGACCCGGAAAAGGGCCAGATCAAGTTCCTGGGCGACCAGATCGCGCGGCAGCAGCCCGACCGGATCGTCAAGAAGGGCCTGTCGCTGGTGCCGGAGGGGCGCGAGGTCTTCCCCTATCTCACCATCGAGGAAAACCTGCGGCTGGGCGCCTTCACCCGGCGCGATCCCATCGCCGACGACCTGGAACTGGTCTACAGCTATTTCCCGATCCTCAAGGAGCGTCGCCGCCAGGCGGCGGGATTCCTGTCCGGCGGGCAACAGCAGATGCTGGCCATCGGGCGCGGACTGATGGCCAAGCCGCGGTTGATGCTGCTCGACGAGCCGTCGCTGGGGCTGTCCCCGCTGCTGACGCAGGAGATCTTCGGGATCATCGCCCGGCTCAACGCGGAACAGGGCGTGACCATGCTGGTGGTCGAACAGAACGCGCATATCGCGCTCGCCACGGCCCACAAGGGCTACGTGCTGGAGACCGGGCGCATCGTGATGGCCGGCAGCGCCGAGATGCTGCGCAATTCCCAGGACATCCAGGAATTCTACCTCGGGAAATCCTCTGAAGGCGGGCAGCGCGGCCAGAAACGCTGGAAAAGGCGCAAGACATGGAGATGAGCCGCCCGGATACCCAGGTCATCACGATCGATGGCTGCGACACGATCGTGAAGCTCTGGGCCGACCGGTGCCGGAAATACGGCGACCGCCACGCCCACCGCGCCAAGGAGCTGGGCATCTGGCAGGAATATTCCTGGAACGACTACTACAACGGCGCCAGACGGATCGGCCTCGGCCTGCTGAAGCTGGGTGTGAAACCGGGTGAACCTGTGCTGATCCTGTCCGAGGATCGGCGCGAATGGCTGTATTGTGACCTCGGCACGGCTGCGGTGGGCGCGATCCCCACGGGGGTCTACACCACCGACAGCGCGTCGCAGCTTGCCTACCTGGCCAACGACTCCACGGCCAGCGTGCTTTTCCTCGAGAATGACGAGCAACTCGACAAGTTCCTGGAAGCGCGCGACAAGATGCCGGGCATCAGGCATGTGATCGTCTTCGACCGCGACGGGCTGGCGACCTTTTCGGACCCGCAGGTCATGTTCCTCGACGACCTCATGGCGATGGGGGAGGAGGAGGCGAAATCGCACCCCGGCCGGTTCGAGGAGTTGCTGAACGCGGTCACACCGGCCGACGCCCGCATGATCATCTACACCTCCGGCACCACCGGGCCCCCGAAGGGCGCAGTCATGAGCCACCGCAACATGATGTTCCAGCTTGTCGCGGGTGCCGACATGCTGGATTTCGACGAGGCGGACGAACAGCTCTGCTTTCTGCCGCTCTGCCACGTGCTGGAGCGTCTGGTGTCGGTCGAAGCGCCGATCCGGTCCGGCTCCACGGTCAATTTCGCCGAAAGCCCGGAGACGGTGTTCGAGAACCTGCAGGAAGTCAGCCCGCATCATTTCGCCGGTGTCCCGCGGATCTGGGAAAAGATGCATTCCCGCGTGATGATCATGCGGTCCGAAGCGGGGTTCTTCGGGCGGAAGGCATTCGACTGGGCCGTTCGCGTGGGCCGTGCCGTGGCCAATGCCCACGAGGAGGAGAAGCCCGTTGGCGCCTGGTTGAGGCTCCAGAACACGTTGGCCGATATTCTCGTGCTGGCGAACCTGCGCCGGATGCTGGGGCTTTCGCGGGCGCGCCGGGTGACCTCCGGTGCGGCGCCGATCTCGCCCGACCTGATCCGCTGGTTCGGTGCCATCGGCGTGCCGCTTCTGGAGGGCTACGGCATGACCGAGACGAGCGGGGTCGCAACGCTTAACACGCTCGACCGGAACAGCATCGGAAGCGTCGGCGTCGCGCTGCCGGGCGTCGGTCTGCGGCTGGGGCGGGCGAACGAACTGGAGGTCGGCGGATCGGCGGTTTTTGCCGGGTACTGGAACAACCCGGCCAAGACGGCGGAGACGATGACGGAGGATGGCTGGCTCAAGACCGGCGACGTGGCGCGCATCGACAACCGCGGGTTCGTCACGATCACCGGCCGGATCAAGGACATCATCATCACCGCAGGCGGCAAGAACATCGCCCCGGCGGAGATCGAGAGCCGGCTGAAATTCTCGCCTTACATCTCCGATGCAGTGGTGATCGGGGACCGGCGCAAGTACCTGACCTGCCTCATCATGATCGACCAGGAGAACGTGGAGAAATTCGCGCAGGACCGGCAGATCCCCTTCTCCGACTTCGCCTCGCTGACGCGCGCGGCGGAGGTGCGGGACCTGATCGGCGAGGTCGTGCAGGACACCAACCGGGAATTCGCGCAGGTCGAACAGATCAAGGATTTCCGGCTGATCGACATCCTGCTGACGGCGGAGGACGAGGAACTGACGCCGACGATGAAGCTGAAACGGAACTTCGTGAACGAGCGCCACGCGGCGCTGATCGACGACATGTACTGACCGGCGGGACCCGGTCTCAATCAGGGAGAGAACAATGAGACTACTCAAGGCACTGGCCGCCACGGCGGCGATCGGATTGGCGGCGCCCGCCTGGGCGGAATCGCCGGGCGTCACCGAGGACGAGATCAGGATCGGCGGGGCGCATGACCTGTCCGGCATCTTTGCACCGTTCTCCGTTCCTGCCGTCACGGCGGCGCAGGAGTATTTCAAGAAGATCAACGCAGCCGGCGGGGTGCACGGGCGACAGATCAACTACATCGTGGAAGATCACGGCTACCAGGTACCCAAGGCGGTGCAGGCGGGCAACAAGCTGATCAACCGCGACGAGGTCTTCGCGATGCTGCTGAGCCTCGGCACGCCGCACAACATCGCGCTGTTCCAGCTGATGGAGCCGAAGGGCATCCCCAACGTCTCCCCGCTCACGGCCGCGCGCCAGATGGTCGATCCGCCCGCGCCGTGGAAATTCGCGGGCACGGCCTCCTACTACGACGCGGTGAAGGAAAGCGCGAAGTACATGGTCGAAAGCGAGGGCGCGGAGAAATTCTGCAACATGATCCTGCCCACGGATTTCGGCAAGGAGATCGAGGAGGCCGTGATCGATGCCTCCGCCGACCTGGGGATCGAAGTCGGACCGACGATCTCTCACAAGCCCGACGAGACCGATTTCACCGGCGCGCTGGGCAAGGTGAAGGACGCGGGCTGCGACACCGTCGGTATGGCGCTGGGCATCGGCCAGGTCATCAACGCGATCGCCACGGCCAACAAGCTGGGCATGGACACGAAGTTCCTGCTTTCCAGCGCGGGCTTCCACACGGTCGTCGCCAAGGGTCTGGCGCAGCAGGGTGTGTCGGGCAATGTCTATGCCGGTTCGGGCTGGCAGGACATCGAGGGACGGCTCGACAATCCTGCGGTGGCCGAATGGGTCGGCGAGTGGAAAGCCGCGACCGGCGAGGATCTTCCGGGTACCGGGGCGCTTCTGGGCCGGTCCGCGGCGCAGATCCTGGTCGAGGCGCTTGAAGCCGCCGGGCCGGACCTGACCCGCGAGGGGTTCATCGCGGCGATGGAGTCGCTCAACTACACCGATGAGATCAGTGGCAACACGGTGTCCTTCAGCGCCGAGGACCATGTCGGTGCGGAGGAGATCTTCGTCTCCAAGGTCGAGAACGGCAGCTGGGTGCTGGTGAAAACCATCGACGTCGGCACCGGATCCTGATCCTGCCGTAGCATCACCCGGAAGGCGGCCTTTTCGGGGCCGCCTTCGCTCTGCCCGACCGGGGGAATCTCACATGCTGAAACGCACGATTTACGAGGAAGAGCACGAGATGTTTCGCAAGACCGTCCGTGCCTGGGCCGAACGGGAGGTCTTTCCGCATAGCGAGGAATGGCGCGAGGCCGGATGCGTCAGCCGCGAGGTCTGGAAAAGCGCCGGGGCGCAGGGCTTGCTCTGCATGTATGCCGATGAGAAATACGGCGGGCTCGGCGTGCAGGACTTCCGCTTCGACATGATCCTCAACGAGGAGATCGCCGCGCGTGAACCGGGTTTCTTTCTTGCGCTGCACAACCGCATCGCGGGGCCCTACATGCAGGGGGTCGCCTCGGACGAACAGCGCGACCGCTACATGCCCGGCATCGTTTCCGGCGACATCATCCTTGCCATCGCCATGACCGAACCCGGTACCGGGTCGGACCTCGCGGGGATCAAGACCCGTGCAGTCGACATGGGCGACCATTGGGTTCTGAACGGGTCGAAGACCTATATCTCCAACGGATTTCTCGCCGGTCTCGTCATCGTCGCAGCGCGCACGAACCCGGAGGCCAGCCACGAGATCGGGCTTTTCCTGGTCGAGGACGGCTGGGACGGCTTCTCCCGAGGGCGCAACCTCAAGAAGATGGGGCTGCCGAGCCAGGATACGGCGGAGCTCTTCTTCGACGACGTGAAGGTGCCCAGGGAAAACGTTCTGGGCAACCCGCGCGGCGGGTTCAGGATCATGATGCAGAACCTTGCGGAAGAGCGGTTGATCGGCGCCGCGGGCTTCATGGCAAGGGCCGAATACGCCTTCGGCCGGACAATGGAGTTCATCATGGAGCGGCGTGCCTTTGGACAGGCCATCGGGACGTTCCAGAATTCCCGCTTCAAGATGGCCTCGATGCGCACGGAACTCGACGCGGCCTGGGCACTGACCGACCATTGCGTGCGCGAGCACCTGAAGGGCGAACTGTCGGCCGAAATGGCTGCGGAGGCCAAGCTTTTCACCTCCGAGGTGGAGGGGCGCGTGGTCGACGAATGCCTGCAACTCCATGGTGGCGCGGGTTACATGGACGAATACGAGATCTCCCGTCTCTATTCCGACGCAAGGATCAGCCGCATCTATGCGGGTACATCGGAGATCATGCGCGAGATCATCGGGCGTGGCCTGGGGCTCGACGACCGCCAGCGGAACTGACTTCAGACGCTCTGGCGGGCCTGCAACCGGTCGAGCATGGCAAGGCACTGGCGCATCTGGTCCAGCGACACGAACTCGTCGGCCTTGTGCGCCTGCTGGATCGACCCCGGGCCACAGACCACCGCCGACATGCCGAGTTCCTGAAAGATCCCGGCCTCGGTGCCGAAGGCGACCACATCCGCGGTGTTCGCGCCGGTCAGTTCCATCAGGATGTCCCGCGCCTCGTTCACCGTCGCGGGTTCCAGGCCGACGATCTCGCCCACGATTTCCGTGGTGATTGTCGCGTCCGGGCTGACCGCCTGCATCGCGGGCAGGAGAACCTGTTGCACGTACTCCTCGATCTCCGCCTTCACGAAATGGATGTCGCTGGTCTGGACCGGGCGGAATTCCCAATCGACCTGCGCGACCTCGGCGATCACGTTGTGCGCGGTACCGCCGATGACCGCGCCGGTGTTGATCGTGGTCCAGGGCGGCTCGAAACGGCTGCCCGCCGGTGCGCGGGCCTTGAGCGCCTCGCGCAGGTCCAGAAGCCGCGCGACGTAGCGCACGGCGTATTCGACCGCGTTCACACCGCGATCCGGGGCGGAGCCGTGCCCGGCCAGCCCGTGGAATCGCGCGGTATATTCGCAGCAGCCCTTGTGCCCCTCGATGATGCGCATCGACGTGGGCTCCCCGATCAGCGCCACGCCGGGGCGGATGCCGTTTTCCTTCAACATCGCGGCCAGCGCCTGCGCGCCGACACAACCGACCTCCTCGTCGTAGGTGAAGGCGAAATGCAGCGGCCGGTCGAGGGTCGCGGCAGCGAAATCGGGCACCTTGGCCACGGCCGCCGCGATGAACCCCTTCATGTCGCAGGTGCCGCGCCCAAAGAGCTTGTCATCGCGCTCAACCATCTCGAACGGATCGGAAGTCCAGTCCTGATCGGCCACGGGCACCACATCGGAATGGCCCGACAGCACGATCCCGCCGTCCCGTTCCGGCCCAAAGCTGGCAAAGAGGTTGGCCTTTGCCCCGGTCGCATCGCCGTCGATCATCACCCGCGCGCCCGCGTCCTCCAGCCGTTGCGCGATGGCGGCGATCATCGACAGGTTGCTTTCCGACGACACGGTCGGATAGGCGATGAACTCGCCCAGCAACTCCACGGTGTCTTGCAGGTCGGCCAAGATCAGTCCTTCACGAAGAGCTTGCGTTCGAAGTTGCAGAGCGTTTCCGCCGGGCCATCGTCACGGATCAGGATCGTCTCCGTCGTCTCCAGCCCCCAGGTCTCCAGCCAGAGCGCGGGCATGAAGTGGAAGGTCATGCCCGGTTCCAGCACGGTTTCGTCCTCCGCCCGGATCGAGGCGGTCCGCTCGCCCCAGTCCGGCGGATAGCTGAGCCCGATGGGATAGCCGCAACGCCCTTCGCGCTGGATGCCGTACTTGTAGAGCACCTCGATGAAGGCATTGGCGATGTCGCAGGTCCGGTTGCCCGCCCGCGCGGCGTCTATCCCGGCTTCGATTCCCTCGAGCTGGGCCTGTTCGGCGCGCTTCATCTCGTCGGAGGGCTTGCCGAGGAACACCGTCCGGCAGAGCGGCGCATGATACCGGCGATAACAGCCCGAAAGCTCGAAGAACGTGGCCTCGCCCTTGCGCATCGGATCGCCGTTCCAGGTCAGATGCGCCGCGGTGGCGTCGAGCCCCGAGGGTGTCAGCGGCACGATGGCCGGATAATCGCCCCAGTCCTCGCCAACCCCGGTGATGCCGGCATGCATGATCTCTGCCACCAGCTCGTTCTTGCGCAGGCCGGGGCGCGATTTCTCGATCGCGGTCGCCACGACGTGTTCGGATATCTTCGCGGCCTTGCGGATGAAGCCCAGTTCCTCCTCGGATTTCACGATCCGCTGCCAGTTGACCAGGGCGGTCGCGTCGATGAATTGCGCCCCCGGAAGTTCATGGCACAGCACCGCGTGGGCACGGGCGGAGTAGTAGTAGTTCTCCATCTCCACCCCGATCCGCGCCTCGCCGAAGCCCATGGCCCGCAGGTAAAGCGAGAGGTCCTGCATCGGATGGACCTCGGTCGACTGCACGAAGTAATCGGCATAGCCCTTGATGTTGTCGGGGTGCATCCAGACCGTGCGGCCGGCGCCGATGGAATCCATGTGCCGCCCCCACCAGACTGGCTCCCCCTCCATCCCGAGCATCACCCCCTGATGGACGTAGAAGGACCAGCCGTCATAGCCGGTCAGCCACGCCTGGTTCGACGGGTCGGTGACGAAGAGTACATCGATCCCCACCGCCTCCATCGCCGTGCGGGTTCGCGCAATCCGGCGGTCGTACTCGGCCTGGCTGAACGGGGCAAATTCGATTGGCATTCCTGTCCTCATGTGGCTGCAACGGCACCCGGATGCGGTGCGGCGCCATTGCGTTTCGGCTGCGTCCCGGCGCGGTCGTTTCCCCAGACTTGGGCGCTTGGGGGCGGGCCCGTCAATCAGAAAATTTCCGCGCCCCCGGTCGACCAGGCGCCTGTGCCCACGTATCACTGGCGGCATGGAGTTCACACTTGCCCAAATCCTCGCCGCCCGGAAAACACTGCGCGGCGTGGCCGATGCAACCCCCTTGGTTCCGTCGCCGTATCTGACGGCGAAGGTCGGTCAGGATGTTCTGCTGAAGCTCGAAAACATGCAACCCATTGGCGCTTTCAAGCTGCGGGGGGCGATGAACGCGGTGGCGAACCTGCCAGAGGGGACGCGCGGCGTGACCTGCTGTTCCACCGGCAACCACGGGCGGGGCGTCGCCTTTGCCGCGGCCGCGAAGGGCATCCGCGCGGTGATCTGCATGTCCGAACTGGTGCCGCAGGCGAAGGTGGACGGCATCCGCGCGCTGGGCGCCGAGGTTCGTATCATGGGCCGCAGCCAGGACGAGGCGCAGGCGGAATCGCTCCGGCTGGTCGAGGCGGAGGGGCTGGTCGAAATCTCGCCCTTCGACGACCCGCATGTGATCGCGGGGCAGGGAACCATCGGATTCGAGATGCTGGAGGCGCGGCCCGATCTGGACACGATCCTGGTGCCGCTTTCGGGCGGTGGCCTTGCGGCGGGCGTGGCCGTGGCGGCAAAATCGGTCAACCCGCGGGTGCGCGTGATCGGCGTCACGATGGACCGGGGGGCGGCCATGCATCTGTCCATTGCGGCCGGGCATCCGGTTGAGGTGGAGGAGGTGGCGAGCCTCGCCGACAGCCTCGGCGGCGGGATCGGGCAGGGCAACCGGCTGAGCTTCCCGCTCTGCCATCAGTACCTCGACGAAACCCTGCTGGTGACGGAGGAGGAGATCTACCGCGCGATGCAGGTGCTGTTCTACGAGGACCGGATCGTGGCCGAAGGGGCGTCGGTGGTGGGGCTGGCCGCACTTCTGTCCGGCCGGCTGCCCGCGCCCGCGGGGCCTGTTGCGACCATCGTCACCGGGCGCAACCTCGACATGGGGATGTTCCACCGCATCATGGCAGGAGAGGACGTGGTTCTGGGAGAAAAGATCGTGAAGGGCCAACGCTATGTCGCATGAAATCCGCGTGGTGACTGAAACAGACTTGCGGCGGGCCTTGCCGCTGGATCTGGCGGCTGTGGACGTGGTCGAGCGCGCCTTTGCCGCGCTGGCCGAGGGGCGGGTGATCATGCCGCCGATCCTGTCGATGGAACTGCCGGCGCTGAACGCGGAGGTGGACGCCAAGACCGCCTGTATCGAGGGCTTCGACATGATCGCCTTCAAGATCAGCACCGGGTTCTTCGACAATCCGAAACGCGGGCTGCCGAGCCTTGGCGGCATGGTGACCGCGATCTCCGCGCAGGACGGGACGGTGCGCGCGGTGTTCCTCGACAACGGCTACCTGACCGACCTGCGCACCGCCGCCGCCGGGGCCGTTGCCGCGCGGCATCTGGCGCCGGAGCATGTGAACGTGGCCGGCGTGATCGGCACCGGGCTGCAGGCGCGGTTGCAGATGCGGGCGCTGCACCTCGTGCGCCCATTCGGCCGCGCGCTGGTCTGGGGCCGTGATCCGGGCAGGGCGGCGCACTGTGCGGCCGATCTGGCCGCTGATCTGGGAGTGGAGGTCGAGGTCTGCACCGATCCCGCAGATATGGTGCGGCGCGCGCAGCTCGTGGTCACGACAACGCCTGCGACGGAGCCGGTTCTGCAGGCCGACTGGCTGCATCCCGGCCTGCACATCACCGCGATGGGGTCGGACGCGCCGGGGAAGAACGAGCTCGCGCCCGGCTGTCTCGCGCGCGCCGATCTCTACGTCGCCGACAGCGCCGCGCAGGTGGAATTGCGCGGAGAGTTGCGCACCGCGCTTGCCTCGGGCGACTGGACGGTCGGGGCGCCGGTGGAGCTGGGCCAGATCGTCACCGGTGCTGCACCGGGGCGGCGCGAGCCGCAGGACGTGACCATCGCCGACCTGACCGGCACCGGCGCGCAGGACACGGCGATCGTCGCCCACGCAATGGCGGTGCTGGGCGATGCGGGCACGATCATCCGGACCTGAAGCCGCAGACCCTTGGCCCGCCCGGCGATGCGCCCTAATGCTGTGACATGATCAAGCTCGACGACCGCGACCTCGCCATTCTCCGCGTGCTGTCCCAGGACGGCCGGATCTCCAAGACAGCGCTGGCCGACCGGGTCGGGCTGTCCGCCACGCCCTGCTGGAACCGGCTCAAGCGGTTGGAGCAGTCCGGAGTGATCAGCGGTTACGGCGCGCGGATCAACCTGCGCAAGATCGGCCCCCATGTGACCGTCTTCGTCGCCGCCGAGCTGACCGACCACACCGCGGCGAGCTTTCAGGTCTTCGAGGCGGCGGTGCAGGGGATGGACGAGATCGTGGCCTGCTGGGGTCTGGGCGGCGGCTTCGACTACCTGCTGCATGTGGTGGCCCCGGACATCGACGCCTACCAGCGCTTCATGGACCGGATGCTGGAGGCGCGGATCGGGCTTGCGCGCTACTTCACCTATATCGTGACCAAACCGGTCAAAGGCACCGGCACGCCGCCGCTGGAAATCCTCGCGGGCGACTGAGAAAGAGAAATCCTCTGCCCCGCCCCACGGATCGGAGAAAGATACTCTCCGATTGGCCTCAACTATGGACCCCATCGGTGCCTTTCCTCTGCGATTGTCAGCGCGATCAGACACAGACTCAGCCCCGGAGGCAGACATGCTCGATACAGCCCTGTCCGCACGTCAGGATATCGCCGACAAGCGCCTGCTGCGCAGTTTCGCCTATGTGGGCGGCAAATGGGTCGCTGCGGAAAACGGCGACAGTTTCCCTGTGACCAACCCCGCCGACGGTGCCACGCTGGGGGATGTGGCCAGCCTGACCGCCGAGGATTCCGCGCGCGCCGTTGACGTCGCGCAGGAGGCTTTTGCCGACTGGTCCATGTGTCTGCCCCAGGAGCGGTCGGAAATCCTGCAGCGCTGGTACGGTCTGATCGTGGAAAACCGCGAGGACCTGGCCCGGATCATGGTGCTGGAACAGGGAAAGCCGCTGTCGGAAGCACGGGGAGAGATCGATTACGCCGCGAGCTTCGTGCAGTTCTATGCGGAGGAAGCGAAGCGCCCGAACATCGAGGGCGTGACGAGCCACCTGCCGGATGCCGAGGTCGAACTCTGGCTGGAGCCGGTTGGGGTGGCCGCGCTGATCACGCCGTGGAATTTCCCCGCCGCGATGCTGACCCGCAAGGCCGCTGCGGCGCTGGCGGCGGGATGCACGGTGGTGTCCCATCCCAGCCACGAAACCCCGTTCTCCGCCCTCGCACTGGCGGAACTGGCCGAACGCGCCGGTTTCCCGGCGGGCGTGTTCAACGTCGTCACCGGCCGCGCGTCCACAGTGGTTCCGCCGTGGAGCGCCGATGCGCGAGTGCGTGCCTTGTCCTTCACGGGGTCGACCGAAGTCGGGCGGCTGCTCTATCGTGACTGCGCGGGCACGGTGAAGAAACTGATCATGGAACTGGGCGGTCACGCACCGGTCATCGTGTTCAAGGGCGCCGATCTCGACAGTGCGGTCGATGAAACGATCAAGGCAAAGTTCGCGACCTCCGGCCAGGATTGCCTGGGCGCGAACCGCATCTATGTGGAGCGTCCGATCTATGACGCGTTCTGCGAGAAGTTCACCGTGGCCACGAAGGATCTGACCCTCGGCAGGGGAATGGACGATTGCGACCTTGGGCCGCTGATGAACGAAGGCGCAGTCAAGAAGCAGGAGGACCATGTGGCCGACGCGGTCGAGAAGGGGGCAAAGCTTCTCTGCGGTGGCCAGCGGCATTCGCTGGGCCCGCTGTTTTACGAGGCGACCGTGCTGGCCGACGTGCCGGACGACGCCCTGATCATGCGGGAGGAGACATTCGGCCCGGTCGCGGCGATCACTCCTTTCGACACGGAAGAAGAGGTGATAGCGCGGGCCAACGACACGGAATACGGGCTCGTCGCCTACCTGCATTCGATGGACCCGCGCCGGATCTACCGGGTCACCCGGGCATTGCAGTATGGAATGGTGGCGGTGAATAGGACCAAGGTGACCGGGGCGCCGATCCCCTTCGGAGGAACCAAACAATCCGGACTGGGGCGCGAAGGGGCGCGGCTCGGGATGCCGGAATTCATGGACATCAAGTATGTCTGCCGCGACTGGGCATAAGACGACCGGGCACAAGACGACCGGGAACAAGACGGGCGGGCGTGAGACGAAAGGACAAGGACAGGAACATGCTGCATAACGACAAACTGGAGCAATGGGACCGGGAGACCTTCTTCCATCCCTCGACGCATCTCGCCGAATTCGCGCGTGGCAACGTGGCCCAGCGGGTGATCAAGACCGGAAAGGGCGTGCGCATCACCGACCGTGACGGGACCGAACTGCTGGACGCCTTCGCGGGGCTCTACTGCGTCAACGTGGGCTACGGCCGCCAGGAAATCGCCGAGGCCATCGCCGAGCAGGCGCGCGAACTTGCCTACTATCACGCCTATGTCGGGCACGGGACCGAAGCTTCCATCACGCTGTCGCGGATGATCCTGGATCGGGCGCCGGCGGGCATGTCCAAGGTCTACTACGGAATGTCGGGCTCGGACGCCAACGAGACCAACATCAAGCTGGTCTGGTACTACAACAACGTGCTGGGGCGGCCGGAGAAGAAGAAGATCATCGCGCGCTGGCGGGGCTATCACGGCTCGGGGCTGATGAGCGGGTCGCTGACCGGGCTGGAGCTCTTCCACAAGAAGTTCGACCTGCCGCTGGCACAGGTGCTCCATACCGAGGCGCCCTACTATTTCCGCCGCCAGGAGGTGGACCAGAGCGAGGCGGAATTCGTCGCCCATTGCGTCGCGGAGCTGGAGGCGCTGATCGCGCGGGAGGGGGCCGACACCATCGCCGCCTTCATCGGGGAGCCGGCGCTGGGCACCGGCGGGCTGGTGCCGCCACCCGAAGGCTACTGGCCCGCGATCCAGGAGGTGCTGGACCGTCACGACATCCTGCTCATCGCGGACGAGGTCGTCACCGGCTTCGGCCGGCTGGGCACGATGTTCGGATCGGATCACTACGGCATGCGTCCCGATATCATCACCATCGCCAAGGGGCTGACCTCCGCCTATGCGCCGCTGTCGGGGTCCATCGTGGGCGACAGGGTCTGGAAGGTGCTGGAGCGGGGGACGGACGAGTTCGGCAGCTTCGGCCACGGCTGGACCTACTCCGCCCACCCCATCGGCGCGGCGGCCGGGGTTGCCAACCTGCGGTTGCTGGACGAGTTGAAATTGGTAAAGAACGCGGGCGAGGTCGGCGCGTATTTCAAGCGGGCCTTGACGGAGGCGGTCGGCGATCATCCCCACGTGGGCGAAGTCCGCGGCGAAGGGCTGCTCTGTGCGGTGGAATTCGTGGATGACAGGGAGAACCGGACGTTCTTCGACCCGGCAAACGGCGTCGGCGCAAAGGTCAACGCCGCGTTGCTGCACCGCGGGGTCATCAGCCGGGCGATGCCGCAGGGCGATATCCTGGGCTTTGCGCCTCCCTTCTGCCTGACCGAAGCGGACGCTGACGAGGTCGCCGAGAAGCTGAAGGCGGCGGTTCAGGAAGTTCTGGGCTGAGCGGCGAACCTGTCGCAGCCTGCGTCCGTGCCGGAAATTCGAGTGATCGGGCCGGATTCCGGCGCGGCGCGCTGAGCGCCGATTTGCGGACCGGCACGAGGGGCGCGCGCCGGTCGGGATAGTCTGGGACCGGGTTCGGGACCGACGCCTCGCGGCCGGCCTGCGCCACGGGGGCGGATGTGCTTGCGTCGCAAAACCTGCGGACGGGTGGTTTACGTTCCGTAAAGGTCTCGAGGGCCGAAACCTGCCATGCATTCACAGCGATAAAGGTCTTCTAAAATTGCATGGATTTTATTCCGGTTGGCCCTTGCGCGAGTCAGTCTTCTGCACTAGCTGCGATTCATGTGCCGGGGGCGAGTGCCCTCTTTAACCCATTCTCCGTTCCATGGAGGCCAGAATGCTGACTCGTGACGATCTGATACGCGAATACGAAGCGCGCCGTCGTGGAGGCCTTCCCGGCGTTCTCATGATGTATGGAGCGATCGTGGGCACTCTTCTGGCAACTGCCGCCGCCATGGTGTGAGGACCCGGCGCGCATGGCGCGCGCCGGACCGATTTCCTCTACAGTCCGAACATCCGACAGGCGTCAGACATCTGCCGCTTCGCCCACATTGTCGACGCCGCGTTCCTCGAGGAGCGAGGTGAGCCAGTTGGGGTCCATCTCGGGCACGGAGGACAGCAGCAGGTCGGTATAGGGATGGTGCGGGGGCGTGAACATCTCGTCCTTCGGCCCCTGTTCCACCACCTTGCCGTGCTGCATCACCACAACCTCGTCCGCGATGGCGCGCACCGTCGCGAGGTCGTGCGTGATGAACATGTAGGCAAGGTTCAGCTCGCTCTGCAGCCGGTCCAGAAGCCTCAGGATCCCTTCGGCCACGAGCTGGTCGAGCGCCGACGTCACCTCGTCGCAGATGATGAAGGAAGGTTCCGCCGCCAGCGCCCGCGCGATGCCGATCCGCTGCTTCTGCCCGCCCGAAAGCTCCGGCGGATAGCGGTCGTAGTACTTCGACGGCTCCAGCTCGATCAGGTCCAGAAGCTCGTCCACCCGGTGCTTGAGCTCCGTGCCCTTCAGCCCGGAATAGAACTGCGCGGGGCGTCCGATGATCTCGCTGATCCGCACCTTGGGGTTCAGCGCGGTGTCCGCCATCTGGTAGATCATCTGGCACTGCCGCAACTGCTCCTTGGTGCGGTCGGTGTATTTCGGCGGAAACGGCTCGCCCTTGAACAGGATCTGCCCCTTTGACGGCGGCAACAGGCCCGTGATGCAGCGTGCGGTCGTGGACTTGCCGGACCCGGATTCGCCCACCACGGCCACCGTCATTCCCTCGTAGATGTCGAAGGACACGTCATCGAGCACCTTGATCCCGCCGGTATAGGCGGCATCGACGTTCTGGACGGAAATGAGTGGCGTCGCGTTGGCCGGACGGTTCTTCTGCTCCCGCTTGAAACTGCGCACCGCCCAGAGCGACTTGGTGTAGTCCTCCTTGGGGTTCTTCAGCATCTCCTCGGTCGAGGCTTCCTCCACCTCCGTGCCCTTCAGCAGCACCTTGATGGTGTCGGCCATCTGCGCCACCACGGCGAGGTCGTGGGTGATGTAGAGGGCGGCGGTGTTGAACTGGTCCACGATGTCGCGGATCGCCGCCAGCACCTCGATCTGGGTGGTCACGTCGAGCGCTGTGGTGGGCTCGTCGAAGATGATGAGGTCGGGACGGCAGGACATCGCCATCGCCGTCATCGCCCGCTGAAGCTGCCCGCCGGAGACCTGGTGCGGGTAGCGGAAGCCGATCTCCTCGGGGTTCGGCAGGCGGAGACGCTTGTAAAGCTCGACGGCATCCTCCTGCGCTTCCAACCGTTTCTTGAGGCGGTATTGCAGCGGTGCTTCGGTATGCTGGTCGATCAGCTTGTGCGCGGGGTTGAAGGATGCCGCCGCCGACTGCGCCACATAGGCGATCCGCGACCCGCGGAGGTGCCGCTTCTCGGCTTCGGACGACGTGGTGAGCTCGATTCCGTCAAACTCGATCGACGACCCCTCCACGATCCGCGTGCCGTCCCGGGCATAGCCCATGGCAGCGGCGCCGATGGTGGACTTGCCGGCACCGGATTCGCCGATCAACCCCATGACCTCGCCCCGGTGCAGCGTCAGGTCGACGCCCTTGATGATGGGCACCCAGGTTTCGCCGGTATACCCTTCGATCTTCAGGTCCTTGATCTGGAGCAGGACCGATTTCTTGGTTTCGGGATTCACGTTCTTGTCCATGGATTATTGCTCCTTGAGGCCGGAGGACCGCCACAGCATCCAGTCGACCACGAAATTGACCGCAACGGTCAGCAGCGCGATCGCCGCCGCGGGGATCAGGGGCGTGATTTCACCGAAGGAAATCAGCGTTGCGTTCTCGCGCACCATGGAGCCCCAGTCCGCGGTGGGCGGCTGGATGCCGAGCCCGAGGAAGCTGAGCCCTGCGACGAGCAGGAACACGAAGCAGAATTCCAGCCCGAACTCGGCCACCAGCGGTGCCGCGGAGTTGGGCAGGATCTCCTTGCGGATCAGGTACCAGTCACCCTCGCCGCGCAGCTTGGCCGCCTCGATATAGTCCATGACGACCACGTTTCCCGCGACCGCCCGGGTCAGGCGGAACACGCGCGGGGCATAGATGATTGCCACGGCGATGATGATCACGGTGATCTGCGGGCCGAAGATGGACAGCATCAGCAGCGCGAAGATCAGCGACGGGATCGACATGATCACATCGGCGAAACGCCCCATGATCTGGTCGAACCAGCCGCCCTTCGTGGCGGCCAGCAGCCCCGCCAGTGCGCCCATGAAGAACGCGGCTAACGTGGCAAGCAGGGCCAGGCCCACCGTGTTGCGCGCGCCGTAGATGATGCGGCTGAACATGTCGCGACCGAGCTGGTCGGCGCCCAGAAGCATGTTCTCGTCCGCGGGCGCGAAGGCGGAGGAGATCACCTCCGCCTCGCCATAGGGTGCGATCCAGGGCGCGAAGATGCCCGCGATCGCATAGGTGAAGATCACGAACATCCCGAAGGCCGCGGTCAGCGGCGCCGTCTTCAGCTCCTTCGACAGGTTCGTCGGTGCGATGACCATCAGGAACTCGCGGAAGCAGTAGGAGACGCCCGCTGCAAAGGCCAGCAGCCCGGCCGAGATGGCGATGAACCGCAAGGACGGCACACCGCCCACGATCGCCAGCACGAAGGAGATCAGCGTCAGCGAGAACAGCGTCATGAACGGCCCCCGCTTGTCGTAGTAGGCCGCCAGGCTCGATGCGATGATCAGGAAAGCGAAGTAGAGTATGACAAATACGCTCATGTGTCCGCCCTCCTTACTTGGGGTGCCGCAGACGCGGGTTGGTCAGGATGGCGCCCACGTCCGCTGCAAGATTGAGCAGGATGAAGGTCGCCGCGAAGATCAGGCAACAGGCCTGGACGATGGGGAAGTCGCGCTTGGACACCGCGTCAACCAGCGCCTGGCCGATCCCGGGATAGACGAACACCACCTCGACCAGCACCACGCCGGTGATGAGATAGGCGAGGTTCAGCGCGATCACGTTGATGATCGGTGCCCAGGCGTTGGGCAGGGCGTGCTTCACGATCACCTTCCAGGGCGGCGTGCCCTTGAGCCGCGCCATTTCGATATAGGGCGAGGCGAGCAGGTTGATGATGGCCGCCCGGGTCATGCGCATCATGTGGGCCGTGACCACGAGGACCAGCGTCAATGCGGGAAGGAAGGTTCGGTGCAGCAGTTCCCAGAAGCTCATGTCCGCGGTGAGGCTGGAGATCGCGGGAAACATGCTTGTCTTCACCGCGAGATAGAGGATCAGGATGTAGCCGAGGAAGAACTCCGGGCTGGAGATCGACGTCAGCGTCAGCACGTTCGCCACGCGGTCGAAAAGCGTGTTGCGCAGCAATGCCACGATGATCCCCAGCGTGATCGCGAAGGGAACGGCGATCACGGCCGCGTAGGCAGCCAGGAACAGCGTGTTGATGAAGCGCTCGGTGATAATGGTGCTCACCCGCTCCCCCGAGATGATGGATTCGCCGAAATTGCCGACCACGGCGCCCCTGAGCCAATGCAGGTATCGCACGACCGCGGGATCGTTCAGCCCCATCTGTTCGCGCAGCGCGGCCAGGTTCTCTGCCGTCGCGCCCTGTCCCAGAACGGCCTGGGCGATGTCGCCCGGCAGCAGTTCCACCATGAAGAAGATGATGACTGAGATGACGAGAAGCGTGATCAGGCCGAAACCCAAACGCTTCGCCACCAGTCCTAGAATGTCGCCCATGACTTTCCCCGTTCGTTTCCTGGACCCTCAGGGCCTCTTTCCCGGCTCCGCCGGACTGGCCGCGGTAACGGTCGGGCGGCCCGGTGGCGGTAGCGTCAGGGGCCCGGAATGACCCGGGCCCCTGTTTCTTTCTTCGGCCTCAGTCGGTGAACCACCAGCGGCTGGCGGCCCGGGCGCCGTCGTTCTCCCAGCTTGCGGCCAGTTGGTCGGGCGTTCCGACATTCGCGCGGTTGGCGTAGACGAAGTTGTTGAAGAACGGGATGACCGTGCCGCCGTCGTCGCGCGCCAGCATCGCCATTTCCCGGTACATCTCCGCCCGCAGCCCCTGGTCGAGCTCGGCCTTGGCCTGGATCAGCAGCTCGTTGAACCGCTCGTTCTGCCAGCGGCTCTCGTTCCACGCCGCGTCGGACTTGTAGGCCAGCGTGTACATCACGTCCGGTGTCGGACGCGCGCCCCAGCTCACCAGCGTGAAGGGCTTCACCAGCCAGACGTCGGAGTAGTAGCCGTCGTTGGGCTCCCGCACGACCTTGATGTTGATGCCCGCGGCCTTGGCATGCTCGGCATAGAGCACCGCCATGTCCACAGCCCCCGCATAGACGCTGTCGGCGGTGCTGAGGTTGACCGACAGCCCCTCGGCGCCCGCCTTCTTGAGCAGCGACTTGGCCTGGTCGGGGTCGTAGTCCCGCTGCGGGATGTCGTCCGGCCAGTAGGGCTGGGCGGGCGAATGGTGGAAGTCGTTGGCCTTGGTGGCCGCGCCGAAGGTGATCTTCTCGATGATGTCGTCGCGGTTCATCGCCAGTTTCAGCGCGTTGCGCACGTCCACGTTGTCGAAGGGTGCTGTGTCGCAGTGCATCGGCATCGTGATGGCCCCCGCAGAGGGCACGTTGTGGATCACGATGTTGGGATCGCGCTGCATCAGCGCCATGGTCTTGAGCTCGATCAGCGACACCGCGTGCACGTCGCCGGTCACCAGCGCCGTCTGCCGCGCGTTGGGATCGTTGAGCGTGATCATCTCGACCTTGTCGAAATAGGCGCCATCGCGGTGCCAGCCGTCGTGGCGGGACAGGCTGAACTGCACGCCGAACTCGCCCGAGTCGATCTTGTAGGGGCCGGAGCCGTCGCCGGATTTCCAGTCGATCGTGCCGTCTTCATTGGCCGGGCAGATGGCGAAGTGGTAATCGGTCATCAGCCACGGCAGGTCCGCATTGCCCCCGGTGAGCGTCAGCACCACGGTGTGATCGCCGTCCTTGGTGATGTCGACCACGTCCGACAGCAGCGCCTTGGCCGCGGAGGTCGAGTTGTCCCCGCGGTGGTGATTGAGCGAGGCGATGACATCGTCCGCCGTCACCGGCTTGCCGCTGTGGAAGGTGGCGTTCTGGTTGATTTCGAACGTCCACTGCGACGCGTCCGCGCTCGCCTCCCAGCTGTCGGCGAGATCGGGACCGAGCGAGCCGTCGCCCATGATCATCGTCAGATAGCTGCGATGGGTATGGGCAAGGAAGATCATCACCCGCGTGACATAGGTGCCCGGATCGTGCGTGTCCGAGGTGTTGCCGTCATGGATGCCCCAGCGGAAAGTGCCCCCGGACTTGGGTTGCGCCGCGGCCTTGGTGGTCCAAAGCCCGGTGGCGGCGGACATGGAAAGGCCTGCCGCCATCGAATAATTCATGAAGCTCCGGCGCGAGATGCGGCCTTTTCGGGCCTCCTCAGCCAACCGGTCGATGAGAATCTGGTTTTTCTTGGTCATGATACCTCCGTGACCTCCCGTCGAAGATGCTCGCCGCCCTTTTGGGACCATGCGTCATCCGACTCCCTTTGCTGTCCGCGGTTCGTCCGCGTTGACACCATCTATCGAACCACGAAGTCGTGCGCGTATCTACCCATGAATAAGGAATAAATTCCGGTGCCTTGGATTTGGACACAAGCGAAAAGTGCATTTCTCCCATGTGGACCACCCGTTCGGGCATCGAGGAAGGGGCGAATCCCGGGTCAGCGGGTTCGAGCGGAATGCCGACTCTTGCCCGGTTTTCAGGCACTTGCGGACAAAATCCTCGTACTGCGAAATGGCTGTGGACGTTCCTGGTCCCGCGGTGATGTGGCGCGTCGGTGAACCACGGCGGGCGTCGCGTCGATCAACGATCCCGCGCGAAAAAATATTCTCCCGCGCCGGGACCAGCCGCGCAAGGCCGCGCTCCCCCTCGGTTGCCCGGGTCGTCCGGCGCGGATGTCGTTGCCAGAACCGGGATGCGTCGCAGATGGCTTTCCCCAACGTGCACAACGGGGCATAGAGGGACCAGGCTCCGCGTTGAGCGGCATCGGAAGGAGGCGCCCATGACCCAAGGCTTCATCGACCACCTCGCCCGCGAGCTCGACGGGCTGAAGGAGGCCGGGCTCTACAAGTCCGAACGCATCATCTCGTCGAAACAGGCCGGCACGGTTGCGCTGGCATCGGGCCGCGAAGTCATCAACCTTTGCGCCAACAACTACCTCGGGCTGTCCGACAACCCCGATCTGATCGCGGCGGGGCAGGCGGCGCTGGCGCGCTACGGCTACGGCATGTCGTCGGTCCGTTTCATCTGCGGCACGCAGGAGGAACACACGGAGCTGGAGCGGCGAATCTCGCGGTTCCTCGGGATGGAGGACACGATTCTCTATTCGTCGTGCTTCGACGCCAATACCGGGCTGTTCGAGACGATCCTGGGCGAAGAGGACGCGATCATCTCCGACGCGCTCAACCACGCCTCGATCATCGACGGGGTGCGGCTCTGCAAGGCGAAGCGGTTCCGCTATGCCAATTCCGACATGGCCGACCTGGAGGCGCAATTGCAGGCCGCGGAGGGTGCCCGGTTCAAACTGATCGCGACCGACGGCGTCTTCTCGATGGACGGATACATCGCGAAGCTGCCAGAGATCTGCGACCTGGCCGAGAAGCATGGTGCCATGGTCATGGTCGACGATAGCCACGCCGTGGGGTTCCTGGGCGAATCCGGGCGCGGGTCGATCGAGCATTGCGACGTGATGGGGCGGGTCGATATCCTCACCGGCACGCTGGGCAAGGCGCTGGGCGGGGCTTCGGGCGGCTATACCTCGGGCAGGCGCGAGGTGGTGGATTGGTTGCGGCAGCGCTCGCGGCCCTATCTCTTTTCCAACACGCTGGCGCCGGTGATCGCGGCGACGTCGATCAAGGTGCTCGACATGCTGGAGGCCAGCACCGAACGCCGCGACCGACTGATGAAGAACGCCGCACACTTCCGGACGCGGATGGGGCAGGCGGGATTCGACCTGCTGCCGGGCGAGCATCCGATCATCCCGGTCATGCTGCGCGATCCGAAACTGGCGCAGGACATGGCCCGGCGGCTGGATGACAAGGGCGTCTATGTCGCGCCGTTTTCCTTCCCCGTGGTGCCGAAGGGCCAGGACCGCATCCGCACGCAGATGAGCGCCGCCCACAGCCGCCAGGAACTCGACCGCGCCATCGATGCCTTTGTCGAGGTCGGTCGCGACATGAAGGTCATCTGAAGGATGGACAGCAGAATGGATCCCTATTTCATGGCGCAGACCGCCATTGCCAACCTGAAATCCGCGGTGCGGGTCACGCTGGAGAACGGCCCGGCAAGGGGCATGTCAAATGTCCAGATCGGAAAGACCCTTGGCATTTACGCCGGCCATGTTGGCCATGTCGGACACGTCCCGCGGACGATCCTCGCGCTGCTCGAATCCGAGGGCGTCGTGCAGCAGGACCCGGACACGAAACTCTGGTCTCTGGTCGATCATATGGAGGGGCCTCAGGAGTCATGAGCAACGAGATGAAGGCGCTGGTGAAGGCGCGCGCCGAACCGGGGCTGTGGATGCAGCACGTGCCGGTGCCCGAACCCGGACCGGCGGACGTTTTGATCAAGGTCCGCAAGTCGGCCATCTGCGGGACCGACGTGCACATCTGGAAGTGGGACGAGTGGTCTGCCAAAACGGTGCCGGTGCCGATGGTCGTGGGTCACGAATTCTGTGGCGAAATCGTGGATTGCGGCGCTGCGGCCACCAAGTACCGGATCGGCCAGCGCGTCTCGGGCGAGGGTCACATCGTCTGCGGCGCCTGCCGGAACTGCCGGGCGGGGCGGGGGCACCTCTGCCGCAACACCAGGGGCGTGGGGGTCAACCGGCCCGGGTCGTTCGCGGAGTACCTCTGCATCCCGGAATCGAACGTGGTGCCGATTCCCGACGACATACCCGACGAGATCGCCGCGATCTTCGACCCGTTCGGCAACGCGGTCCACACCGCGCTCAGCTTCGACCTGGTGGGCGAGGACGTGCTGGTGACCGGCGCGGGGCCCATCGGGATCATGGGCGCGCTGGTGGCCCAGAAGGCCGGTGCGCGCAAGGTGGTGATCACCGATATCTCGCCCTACAGGATCGAGCTTGCTCGGCGCATGGGCGTGCAGACGGTGGTGAACGCGATCGACGAGGACCTGCGCGACGTCATGGCGCGGCTGGGCATGACCGAAGGGTTCGATGTGGGGCTGGAAATGTCCGGCGCGGCGCCCGCGATGCGCGACATGATCGACAAGATGAACAACGGGGGCAAGATCGCGCTTCTGGGCATCGCGCCGACCGAATTCGCCGTCGACTGGAACAAGATCATCTTCAAGATGCTGAACGTGAAGGGCATCTATGGCCGCGAGATGTACGAGACCTGGTACAAGATGATCGCGCTGGTGCAATCGGGCCTGGATCTGACCGGCCTCATCACCCACCGTATCAGGATCGACGATTACAAGGACGGGTTCGCCGCGATGATCTCGGGCGAGGCGGGCAAGGTGGTGATGGACTGGACCTGACCTCCGGCAAACGCCGAAGGAGGAAAATTGCAGGGAGACCGACAGAGTGAGCCATCGAAGACCCCTTCCCATACGGACGAACCGTGTCCGCCGGCTCCCTGCATCACCGTTTAAAAGAAATTGCGGCCACACGTGCGTGGCGTACAATTCGTTCTGACGAGAGAGCTACCACGAAACATGAACACACCAACACGCGTACTCCCCGCCAAAGTTGAAATTGCACCATCGCGGGAATCGTCTCAATTTGTGAAAGATATACCGTTAATGCGCGCGAATGGACCCCCAGTGGGTGATCCATCACCCATCACGTAGCGTCAACTGGTGCGACGGACTTGCCGTCGCGGGTGGGCCGTCAGAAAACCAGATTCAACATCGCCAGCGATACGACCAGGAAGAGCAAGGTCATAATTCCACCCGACTTCACGAAGTCCATGACCTTGTATCCGGCCGGACCCATAATCAGCGCGTTGACCTGGTGCGTGGGTATGATGAAGCTGTTGGAGGTCGAAATCGCGACCGTCAGCGCGAAGATCGCCGGGTCGGCCCCCGCCGCCACGGCGATGGAAACGGCCAGCGGCACCAGCAGAACCGTCGCGCCGACGTTCGACATGACCAGCGAGAACACTGTCGCGAGAATCGCCACGCCCGCCTGCAGCGACCAAACCGGCCAGCCGTCGAGAACGCGCAGGATCGCATGGGCGATCCATTCCGCGGTGCCGGTGTTCTGCACGGCCTGGCCCAGCGGGATGAGGCTCGCCAGCAAAAAGACGGTGTTCCAGCCGACCGCGCGGTACGCCTCGTCGATGCTGAGCACGCGCGACAGCAGCATCCCGACAGCCCCCGTCAGCAGGCAGAGCGACAGACGTACGTCGGTGAACAGGATGAGCGACAGCGAGACCACGAAAAAGAACAGCGCCCAGCCCACCTTGTGCGGCCGCAGTTCGTCCTGCGGGAAATCGGCCGTCACCACGACGAAATCCTGGTCCCGTTTCAGCCGCATGAGGTTGTCCCACCGCGTGTGGGCGACCAGCATGTCACCCGCTTGAAAAGGCACGAGGCCGATCTGCGTGGGGGCATGATCCTCCGTCTCCACGTGGCTCAGCGTCTCTTCCCCGCGGTGGATCGCCAGAAGGCCCAGCCCATAGGTCTTGCGCAACAGCAGGTCGCGCGGGCTTTTGCCGATCAGCTTGCTGTCCGGCGGGATCACCAGTTCGGCAACCCCCGCATTCGTCGGCGCGAACTCCTCGGCGAAGACGTCGAGTTCCGGCCGGATCGTCAGCCCGTAGCGCTCGGCGAAGGCGCGCACCGTCGACCGGTTGCCGATGATCGCCAGCCTGCAGGGCGCTGCGATTTCTGCCGTCAGGATCTGCACCATCGACACCTTCCCGCGGTAGAACGTAGAGATGATGTAGAGATTGTTGTCGTTGTTGATGTCGGCGAGGATTTCGCCCACCAGCGGGCTATCGGCCGGAACATCGACCTCGAAGACGCTGGCATCGAGGCCGTAGACGCGCCGGAGGTATTCCGAGGTGCCCTGGCCCGCACCCGCTTCGATCGGACGGGCGGCCTTTGGCAGCACCCACCGTCCCAGAAGCAGGAAATAGAGGATCCCCGTCGCGATCAGCACCGCACCGATGGGCGTGACGGAGAACAGGCCGAAAGGCTCCATCTTTTGGGAAGCGGGCAGGGACGCGTTGGAGGTTTCGATGAGATCGTTGAGCAGGATCAGCGGTGAGGATCCGACCATCGTCATCGTCCCGCCGAGGATCGCGCAGAAACCCATCGGCATCAGCAATCGGCCCAGCGGAATGCCCGACCGGACGGAAATCCGGCTGACCACCGGCAGGAACAGCGCCGCCGCGCCGACGTTCTGCAGAAAACTGGAGATGAAGCCGACCGTGCCCGAAATGATCGGCAGCACCCGCGCCTCCGTCGTGCCGCCATGCCTGAGGATGACGGCGGCGAGTTTGTTCATGATGCCGGTCCGGTCGAGCCCGGCCCCCACGATCATGACCGCGATGATCGAGATGACCGCATTGGACGCGAACCCGTCGAAGAGATGCCCCACATCCGCCAGCGATCCGAGCCCGGGCAGGTAGCTCAGCATGCCCACGAGAACGAGCACGAGCAGTGCCGCCAGGTCGATGCGGATGATCTCCGACACGAAGAGGACGACGGTGAAGCCCAGAAGCCCCAGAACCGCCGCCATCTCGATGGTGAATGCAACCGGCTCCATCGTTCCCCCCTGCATGCCGGCCTATCCGGGCAGCAAGACTTGCGCCGTCCGAAACCGCCGCCGGCCGTTCGTTCAGCGAGTTTGACCGGTTTCAACCCGGATTGTCAGGTCTTTTCTGAAACGGGGCGCTGGTAGAGCCTCCAGGAACTGCGGTATTCGGCAAAGAAAATGATGCCCGTGGCAGGCGGCCCGGTGCATTCCATGGTGCAAACTCAGGCGCCGACCGCTGCGAGCGGGACGGCTCGACAGTGTAAGGCCACCAGGGAAAACGCCCAGGGAACCGGCAGGAGACATCGCCTGGACCCTGCCAAAGGTCATTCTGCGGGACGCAAGCTGCCGTTGGGTGCAGTCATTCGACTGAACGCCTGGGAAACTCGAGCCGTCTTCAGTCTTTCAATCGCTTCTCGAAATGCAGCAGGTCTCTTCCGAGCGCCAGGGTCGCCGCGCTGCCGCTGAAATCCGCGTGTCGTGCCGATTCAGCAAACCAATGCTGTGTTCCGGGATAGTCGTATGCCGCGTATGCGCATCCCGACTTGTGGATGGCGCGCTCCATGTTTTTGCGCGCACTCGCGCTGACCCACGGGTCCCGCTCGGCAAAATGTGCGATGATGCTTGCCGTGCAATCGGCAAAACTCCCCGCACGGGCGGCGTAATAGAGAACCGTCGCCGCAATGTCGTATTCCGGCCTCTGGGAAAGCCAGACGGCCCAATGCCCACCCATCGAGAACCCGACAGTCCCGACACGTACCTTTTGCGATCCGGCCAGGACACGTAAAGACGCGATATCTGCGCCCAAGGTCTTGTACATCGGAGTGCGACGCGGTTGCGCGCGAAGGCCACGGGCCTCGGCTTCGGTTTTCGCGGTCTGGCCGTCGAAAAGATCGGCGAGGCCGACAAGATATCCCGCGTCTGCCAGGGAAGAACCGTAGTCCCGGAACGACTCCGTCAGTCCCCACCAGGAGTGTATGACCAGAACCGCACCTGCCGGTGCCTTGCGGGGCGTGATCGTTTCCATGGACTTCTTGCGAAATGCCGTATCCGAACGGCCCGGTCAGGGCCTGATCGCGACCGTCCTTGCCGTTGGCGATGTCCGCTCTTTAGCACGATTTTCCAGTTTCGGCACAGCGCCGCGTCTGGCAGGTCGGACGCGAAACAGACCTCGCCGATCGTGCTGGGCCAAGACATGCAAAAGGCCGCCGATGGCAGGGGCGGCCTTCATACATCTGGAGCGAGGTTCAGGTGAACAAGCCGCGCGCCATGCTTCCCCAACTCTGGCACTGGGGCTGAGATGGCCCCGGCATGGCAGATTTCACTTCGAGCGACCGCAGCAGTTGCTGCAACTCGACCAGACGTTCGCGGGCGTCGACGTCGGCCCGGCTCTGGACGGAGAGAATCTTTTCCTGGGTGCGGAGCGCGGATTGAATCACGCCAAGTTCGACGGGGGTCAGGTCAACGCGGTGTTTCTTGTTCGTCATTGTCGCGATTCCATATTCTTGTTGTACCAAGAGCATATGGGTCAAATTTTAGGTATCTCCAACCGGGCGCGATAAGAAAGATGTGATTGTGGACAAGTGATCCGGTCTGATGCTGACAGAAATCGTCAGGACGGTTGGATCAACGCGGATTTCGCGGTGCGTCGGACAGCTTGGTCGAGGTCCCCGAGTGCGCGCTTCATGCGCCGGCTGATCTGCCAGTAGAGCGGCACGTCGAGGAATAGCGCGGCGTCCAGTGCCACGAGCTGCCCTCGCGCCAGCTCCTCCGCCACCAGGGCCAGCGGATTCATGCCCCACCCCGCGCCGGCCGTGGCCGCGTCGATGAAGCCGTGGGTCGACGGGATCATGTGACAGGGCGGAAAGAGCTTGCGTCCGACCTTCATCTGCATCCAGCGCGCCTGGAGCTGGTCCTTGACGTTGAACGCGAAGGCTGGCGCGCGGGTCAGCGCCTCTGCCGTCACGCCGTCGGGAAACCAGCGGTCCATGAAGGCGGGTGCTGCGGTCGCGACGTAGCGCATCGCCCCCAGCGCCGTCACATCGCAGCCGGTGGCCGGTTTCGGGGTGCCGGTCACCGCCGCATTGACTTCCCCGCGCATCAGCCAGGCCGCGCTGTGGTCCTGATCGTCGATCTGCACATCCAGCAACAACCCCGGGACCGCGCCCAGCACCGGTGCGAACCAGGTGGCCAGGCTGTCGGCATTTACGGCAAGGGCGGCGCGCGTATGGCCGCCTTCTTCGGCGAGGTCGAGATCGGCCAGCGCTCCGCGTTCCAGCAGGGCCACGTCCTCGGCATGGCGTGCCAGCCTCTGCCCGGCCCGCGTCGGCGTGCAGGGAGAAGCGCGCCGTACGAGCGGCAGGCCGATGCGTTCTTCGAGCGCGCGAATACGCAGAGACACCGCGGGTTGGGTCAGCCCCAGTTCGGCAGCCGCGCCTTCGAAGGATCCGACGCGCAGGACGGCGGAGAGCGCCGCGAGCTGGTCGCGATCTAGCTGCATAAGAAATCCTTATTCCGAATTGGTCCAATTTATTTGCATAAATGCGGGGCCCGTCATAATCAACCGCACCGATCCACAGCCTGCAAAGACATTTCGTCATGGTTCTGACCTCCGCCCTGGCCGGCTTCCTGCTCAGCCTCTCTTTGATTCTCGCGATCGGGGCGCAGAATGCCTTCGTGTTGCGGCAAGGGCTGCGGCAAGTGCATGTCTTCGAAGTCTGCCTGTTCTGCGGGCTTTCGGATGCGATCCTGATCACCGCAGGTGTGGCCGGGTTCGGGGCGCTGGCGCAACACGTGCCCTGGTTCGAGACGGCGATGCGGTTCGGCGGGGCGGCCTTCCTGGCGTGGTACGGCTGGCTCAACGCGCGCTCCGCCTGGCAGGGGGGTGCGGCATTGGACACCGCGGGGCCTGTCGAGCGGAGCCTGGTCCAGATCCTTGTGACACTGAGCGCGATCACCTGGCTCAACCCGCATGTCTACCTTGATACGGTCGTCCTGATCGGGTCGATCTCTGCCCAGTATGACCACCGGCTGGCGTTCGGCATCGGTGCGGCGACGGCGAGCCTCGTCTTCTTCTTTTCGCTGGGATACGGCGCGCGATTGCTCTCTCCGCTGTTCCGGCAGCCACGCGCGTGGCAGGTGCTGGACGGCGCCATGGCGTTGATCATGTGGGGCATCGCGCTTCGCCTGATCGTCGGGTAGATCCGGCCGCACAGCAAAGGGCGACCCCGGTTGCCATTCCCGTCGCTTCCGGCATCTATGGCGCCATGGCAAACACCCATTCGCAACCTCTCAGGGGCATTTTCTGGATGCTCGTCACCGGCTTCTGTTTCGTGGCCGTGACGGCGCTCGTCAAACATACCGGCAACCGGATCCCGGCCCCCGAATCCGCATTCCTGCGCTACCTGCTGGGGTTCGTTTTCCTGCTGCCGGCAATTCGCCCGGTGTTGCGGACAAAGCTGACCACGCGCCAGTGGAAGCTCTTCACGTTTCGCGGGGTCTGCCATGCCGGCGGCGTGATGCTCTGGTTCTTCGCCATGACGCAGATCCCCATCGCCGAGGTCACGGCGATGAACTACCTCGCGCCGGTCTACGTTTCCATCGGTGCGGTATTCGTGCTGGGCGAACGTCTGGCCGCGCGGCGGATCGGCGCCATCATCGCGGCGTTGCTCGGAACCGCGGTCATCTTGCGTCCCGGCTTCCGCGAGATCGACGACGGGCACATTGCCATGCTGCTTTGCGCCGTGGTCTTTGCCGGCAGCTACCTCACCGCCAAGATCCTGGCCGACGAGGTGCCCGCATCGGTCGTGGTCGTGCTGTTGTCGCTGTTCGTCACGATCTTTCTTGCGCCCTTCGCGGTCGCGGTCTGGGTTACGCCCACGCTGTCCGAGATCGGGTTGCTCTTCGGTGTCGCCTTCTTCGCCACTGCCGGGCATTACACCATGACGCTGGCCTTCGCCTCGGCACCGGTCACGGTGACACAGCCGGTCACCTTCCTGCAGCTGGTCTGGGCAACCGCACTCGGGGCGCTCGTGTTCGCCGAACCGGTCGATATCTGGGTGGTCGTGGGCGGTACGGTGATCGTGGCCGCGGTCTCCTTCATCACCTGGCGCGAGGCTGTTCTGCGACGCCGCGCCATCACGCCGCCAAGCCCCGCAACCAAGCTCTGATTTCTTTATTGACCCGCCAGTCAATTTACGTGAACTCTGGCGGCGAAGGGAGAAATCTTCTGTGCCAAAGCTTGGAATGGAGCCGATTCGCCGCGCCGCGCTGGTGGAGGCGACGATTGCCGAACTGGGGGCCGTCGGTTCGCTCGACATCACGGTCAGCCAGATCGCGCGGCGGGCGGGCATGTCCTCGGCGCTCGCGCATCACTATTTCGGCGGCAAGGAGGATATCTTTGCCGCGGCGATGCGTCGGATCCTCTCCGACCTCCAGACCGAGGTTCAGACCCGCATCGCGGCCGCCGAAACGCCCGAAGGCCGCCTGCGCGCCATCATCGAGGCCAGTTTCACGACCTCCTCCTTCGACCCGGTGACGATCAACGCGTGGATGTTGTTCTACCTCCTGTCGCGCACCAGCGAGAAGGCGGCCAAGCTGCTGCGTGTCTACCAGAGACGGCTGCGCACGAACCTGCGCGTGGCGCTGCGGCCGCTCTCCCCGCAGCCCGAGCAGGATGCGGAAACACTGGCCGCGCTGATCGACGGGCTCTATTTGCGCGCGGCGCTGAGTCGGCGTGGCAGCGCCGAAACCGCAATCCGCCACGCGCAATCCGTGGCCGACGCAATGATCAAGGCAGGAGCATGACTCGACCCAACATCCTGATCTTCATGGTTGACCAGTTGAACGGGACGCTGTTCCCGGACGGCCCGGCGGAGTGGTTGCACGTCCCGAACCTGCGCGCGCTGGCCGACCGGTCGACGCGGTTTCAACTGGCCTACACCGCCTCGCCGCTCTGCGCGCCGGGGCGCGCGGCCTTCATGTCGGGGCAACTGCCCAGCCAGAACGGCGTCTATGACAACGCGGCGGAGTTCCGGTCCGACATCCCGACCTATGCCCACCATCTGCGCCGCGCGGGCTATCACACCTGCCTTTCGGGCAAGATGCATTTCGTCGGCCCCGACCAGTTGCACGGGTTCGAGGAGCGGCTGACCACCGACATCTACCCGGCCGATTTCGGCTGGACGCCCGACTACCGCAAGCCGGGCGAGCGGATCGACTGGTGGTATCACAACATGGGGTCCGTCACCGGCGCGGGCGTGGCCGAGATCACCAACCAGATGGAGTATGACGACGAGGTCGCCTATCACGCCACCCGCAAGGTCTATGACCTCGCGCGCGGGAAGGACGACCGGCCGTGGTGCCTGACCGTCAGCTTCACCCACCCGCACGACCCGTATGTGGCGCGCAAGAGATACTGGGACCTCTACGCGGACTGCGAACATCTTCTGCCGGAGGTTCCGGCGATGGCCTACGAGGACCACGACCCCCACGCGCAGCGCATCTTCGACGCCAACGACTGGCGCAATTTCGACATCACCGAGGAAGACATCCGCCGGTCGCGCCGCGCCTATTTCGCCAATATCTCCTATCTCGACGACAAGATCGGGGAGGTGATGGAGGCGCTGCGAGGAACGCGGGCCGAGGACGACACGATCATCCTCTTCGTGTCCGACCACGGCGACATGCTGGGCGAGCGGGGGCTGTGGTTCAAGATGAACTTCTACGAAGGCTCCGCGCGGGTTCCGCTGATGATCGCAGCGCCGAACATGACGCCGGGGCTGGTGCGCGATCCGGTTTCCACCATCGACGTCTGCCCGACGCTGTGCGAACTGGCCGGCGTGAGCATGGAGGAGGTCATGCCCTGGACGACCGGCCAGTCGCTGGTGCCGATGGGGCAGGGCGTGGCGCGGACCGAACCGGTCGCGATGGAATACGCGGCAGAGGCGAGCTACTCCCCGTTGATCGCGCTGCGCCAGGGGCGCTGGAAATACACCAACTGCGCGATCGACCCCGAACAGCTTTTCGACATGGAGACCGACCCGCGGGAACTCACCAACCTCGCCGAGGTGCCGGAGCACGCCGCGACGCTGGAGGAGTTCCGCATCCAGGCCGCCGCGCGCTGGGACCTCGAGACCTTCGACGCCGAGGTCCGCGCGAGCCAGGCCCGCCGCTGGGTCGTCTACGAGGCGCTGCGGCAGGGCGGTTATTATCCCTGGGACTACCAGCCGCTGCAGAAAGCCTCCGAACGCTACATGCGCAACCACATGGATCTCAATGTGGTCGAGGACAACGCGCGTTTCCCAAGGGGGGAATAGATGCTGACGGTCTGGGGACGGGCGACC
>CBDUPF010000003.1:0-37057 GCA_965369035.1 uncultured Aliishimia sp. | reverse complement strand
TGGTTGCCGGGCTGAATGCCGCACGGTATTCACAAGGAAAAGATCCGGTCATTTTCTCGCGGGCCGAAAGTTACATAGGTGTCATGATTGATGACCTGACATCGCGCGGTGTGACCGAGCCATATCGGATGTTCACATCCCGCGCCGAGTTTCGTTTGTCATTGCGCGCCGACAATGCCGACCAACGATTGACGCCAAAAGGTCTGGAGCTTGGGTGTGTGGGCGACATTCGTCGTAGCGCTTTCGAGGAAAAGATGGAGCGTCTGGAGCGTGGTAGGTCACTGCTTACAGCCCGTGAATATACGTCTAAAGAACTTGTTGAGGGTGGAGTAGCCTTGAGCCAGGACGGCAAGAGGCGGACCTTGTTGCAGGTTCTTTCCTTTCCGGACGTTTCCTTTGCTGAGTTGGAAATGTGTGATCCGACTGTCGCGGCATTGGATGCGGAGACCAAAGATCAGCTGTCGCGCGAGGCAAGGTATGTGAATTACATCGACCGCCAGCACCGGGATATCGATGCGCTGAAGCGGGATGAAGATCAGATAATCCCTCAAGATTTCGATTTTGAAGCCTTGGTTGGGCTTTCGAATGAGCTGCGGACGAAGTTTGCCGTCGCCCGGCCGAGGACGCTTGCGCAAGCTGGAAGAATTGACGGCGCAACCCCTGCTTCGCTTGCGCTGATACTTTCCCATCTCCGCAAGGAACGGCGACGCCGTGCGTGATCCGCGAATTGGGGGTCGAAGTGTTTCACGTGAAACATACGAAAAGCTCAAGGCTTTTGAAGAACTTGTCCGGACGTGGTCACAACGGATCAACCTCGTGTCCATATCTGACCAAAGCACTCTTTGGGAAAGACATCTCGTTGACAGTGCGCAGTTGATCGATCTCACCGATCTGACGGACCGCTGGCTCGATCTCGGCTCAGGAGGAGGGTTTCCTGGCCTTGTGATTGCAGTTCTACTTGAGGAAACCCGACAAGGGCATGTTACGCTTGTTGAAAGCGACAACCGGAAATGCGCCTTTCTGAAAACCGCAGCGCGCACGCTCAGCCTGGATGTCGACATCCGCTCCCAACGGATTGAGCAGATCGAACTCGAAGCGGCTACAACCTTGAGTGCCCGTGCTCTCGCACCGCTGGAAACCCTCGTCGCTTACGGGTTTCAATTTCTCGCTCCGGATGGCATTGCGCTCTTTCCAAAAGGCCGCAACTGGAAAAACGAACTCGAGGCTGCGAAAGTCAAATGGTCATTCGATTGCGATGTGATACAAAGCATCACCGAGGCCGACGCAGCGATACTAAAGCTCCGAAATATCGAGAGAATCTAGAGGCATGACAGACCATTCGCAGAAAATCGTTGCGATCGCGAACCAGAAGGGTGGCGTCGGAAAGACGACTACGGCGATCAATCTCGCTGCGGCGTTGGCCGCGGAGGGCAAACGTGTCTTGTTGGTGGATATCGACCCCCAGGGCAATGCTTCCACAGGCGTGGGGATCGAGCCGGAGCAGCGTGACCTGACCGCCTACGATATGCTGCTGGAGGATGATGTCGATCTTGACCAGATCATCCAGTCGACGAAAACCGAAAACCTGTTCATCATTCCGGCCACCGTCGATCTCAGCTCTGCTGACATCGAGTTGGTGGAGAATGATAAACGGAGTTTTCGGCTGCATGACGCCCTCCGGCAGCCGAAGATGTTGGAGCATCAATTCGACTTCATTCTCATTGACTGTCCGCCGTCCTTGAACCTGTTGACCGTGAACGCAATGATTGCGGCGGATTCCGTACTTGTCCCGCTTCAAAGCGAGTTCTTCGCGTTGGAGGGGCTGTCACAACTGATGCTGACGATTCGCGAGGTGCGGCAAGCGGGGAATCCGAACCTGAGGATGGAGGGCGTACTTCTGACCATGTATGATGCACGGAACAATCTGTCTTTGCAGGTGGAACAGGACGCACGCGACACGCTGGGTGAAATGGTGTTCCGGACCATTGTGCCGCGCAATGTCCGGCTTAGCGAAGCGCCATCTTTTGCTATGCCCGTGCTGGAGTACGATCCGCAGTCAAAAGGTGCGACGGCCTACAAATCCCTTGCGGCAGAAATTCTTGGCCGGCAGCAGCCACAGAAAGGGGTTCACTATGACAAGACCGGATCGTAAGCGCGGACTCGGCCGGGGCCTGTCGGCACTGATGTCCGATGTCACTGTGGATCATGACGAGAAACCGGCTGTGGGTGGTGGACCAAGGTTTCTGCCGGTCGATCTGATCCAGCCCAATCCGGATCAGCCCCGCAAGACATTCACCGATCAGGACATGGAAGAGCTTTCCGCGTCGATTCGCGAAAAGGGCGTGATTCAACCCCTGGTTGTGCGGCCGATCGAAGGTGGTCAGTTCCAGATCGTGGCCGGAGAGCGTCGATGGCGTGCGGCCCAACGTGCACAGTTGCACGAAGTACCGGTCGTCATACGCGAATTCAGTGATCTGGAAGTCATCGAGATCGCAATCATCGAGAATATACAGCGTTCCGACCTCAACCCGATAGAGGAAGCAGCCGGATACCGCCAGTTGATGGATCGTTTCGGCCACACGCAGGAAAAGCTGGCGGAAGCTTTGGGCAAGAGCCGAAGCTACATCGCGAACCTGCTGCGACTGCTCCAGCTGCCGCCATCCGTGATTGCGATGGTAACGGACGGCCGTTTGACCGCGGGTCATGCGCGAGCCTTGATCACGGCGCCAAATCCGGAGGAGCTGGCTCGCAAGATCGTAGCCGATGGCCTGTCGGTCCGCGCCGCCGAAGCGCTGGCCAAGAAGCAGAGCCAACCCGGGACGTCCCGGGCGGAGAGCAAGGCCAAAGCCGTACCGGAAAAGGATGCCGATACGCGCGCACTTGAGGGTGACCTTTCGGCAGCACTCGGGATGCGGGTCACGCTGACGCACGCCAATGGCAATGATGGTGGGACGCTTTCGATCCGGTACAAGGATCTCGATCAGCTTGATGAACTCTGCCGTGTTCTCGGCGGCGGCTAGTCGGGAAGCAAGCGTTCGATCACGGAATTCAGAAGCGTAATGTATTGTTTTTGAACTGAAATTTTTCCGTTCTCCAGGCTGATAACGCCTTCGTCTTTCAGCAATTGAATCGTATCGACACCCAAAGCCAATCCTGACAGGTCCTCGAACCGGTTTCCTGTCACGCCCTCGGATAGACGCAGGCCCATCAGCAGCATCTCGACACCCTGATCGCGCCCTGACAATTCGGAGCGGGTTTCCTGGCCGATACCATTCCGTGCCGCCGCAAGCCAAGTACCCGGAGAAAGAGGCGTTTCCGTTGCCCACCGGATGCCCGAGGGTCCGGTGATGCGGCCGTGAGCGCCGGGACCGATGCCCACGTAGTCGCCGTATCGCCAGTAAATCAGGTTGTGCCGTGACTCCTGACCCGGAGCGGCAAAGTTGGAGACCTCGTACCGCGACAAACCGGCATCCTCGCACATTGCGACCGTCGCGTCATAAAGATCGGCGGACAGATCGTCCGTGGGAAGCCCACGCAGACCGCCGCGCCTGTATCGCTCACCGAAGGCGGTTCCGTCTTCTATGGTCAATTGGTAGAGGGACAGATGCGAGAAGCCGAGAGTCAGCGCCGCATTCAATTCCGCAGCCCAATCCTCGATCCCCTGGTCCTGGCGCGCATAGATCAGGTCGAAGCTTGCGCGATCGAACGTGCGCCGCGCAACATCCAGGGCCGCCATGGCCTCGTCCACGGTATGAATGCGTCCAAGCCGTTTGAGGTCCCGATCATTCAACGCCTGCACACCTACGGAGACGCGGTTTACGCCCGCCGTCCGGTAGGAAGCAAATCGGGCTGCTTCTACAGAACCCGGATTCGCCTCCAGCGTGATCTCCAGATCGTTCGCAACGGCCCATCGTTTCGTGATCCGGTCAATCACCGCCGCGACCGTGTCCGGCTCCATCAAGCTCGGCGTACCGCCCCCGAAAAAGACCGACTGGACCTCGCGATCCGGCAACTCATCCGCATAGCGGTCGATTTCAGCAAGATAGGCGTTGCGCCAGCCGGTTTGGTCGATGGACTTCGCAACATGGCTGTTGAAGTCGCAATACGGGCACTTCGCCTCGCAGAAGGGCCAGTGCAGATAGATGCCGAAGCCACCCTGTTTCCAATCTTCAGTCAAAGATCTGCGAAACCATTGACTTGATCGCACGCGCGCGATGGCTGATGGCGTTTTTCTCGGCCCATGGCATCTCCGCAAAGGTCACGTCGTACCCTTCCGGCTGGAAAATCGGGTCATAGCCGTGTCCCTCACGCCCGCGAGGAGGCCAGACCAACTGTCCGGAAACATGGCCGTCGAACACTTCGTCATGGCCATCGGGCCAGGCCAGAACCAGTGTCGCACGAAACCGGGCACGCCAGGGGTGGGGGGCGCCCATCTCTTCCAGCAGGTCGTGTGTCTTCGTCATCGCCATCATGAAATCCCGACCGTTCGGCGTTTCCGCCCAATCGGCCGTATGCACACCCGGAGCACCGCCGAGCGCCTCCACCTCGATGCCGCTGTCATCCGCCAGCGCGGGAAGTCCGGTGGCGCGTGCTGCGGCGTGGGCCTTTATCCGCGAGTTTCCGACAAATGTATCCTCGGTTTCGTCCGGCTCGGGAAGATTGTGGTCTGCCGCCCCGACAACGGCAATGCCCATGGCGCCGAATATCTCGCGCATCTCCTTGAGCTTTCCGGCATTATGCGTGGCGACAAGCAGCGTATTGTCGCCGAAGCGCCGTGTCATGCGACCGAGCCCTTCTGCTCGGAGACCAGCGCGGAAACACCCTCGCGCGCGAGGTCCAGCAGTTGATCCATCTGGTCCCGGCTGAACGTCGCGCCTTCGGCGGACATCTGGACCTCGATCAGCCGGCCGCTCCCGGTCATGACAAAGTTGCCGTCCACACCTGCTTCGCTGTCTTCCGGGTAGTCGAGGTCCAGGACCGGCTGGCCGGCATAGATGCCGCAACTCACCGCCGCCACGTGATCGAGGAGTGGATCCGACGTCACATCGCCTGCTTTCAGCAACTTGTCGACCGCGATGCGCAATGCGACCCAACCCCCGGTGATGGCAGCGCAGCGCGTGCCGCCGTCGGCCTGCAGCACATCGCAATCTATGGTGATTTGCCGTTCGCCCAGGGCGACGCGATCTATTCCCGCGCGGAGCGACCGCCCGATCAGCCTCTGGATCTCCACCGTCCGTCCGCCTTGCTTGCCGGCCGCCGCTTCTCGGCGCATCCGCGTATTGGTGGCGCGCGGCAACATGCCATACTCCGCAGTTACCCATCCCAGGCCGGTGCCCTTGATGAACGGAGGTACGCGGTCTTCGATCGTCGCGGTGCAGAGCACGTGGGTGTCGCCCATGCGGATCAGGCACGATCCCTCGGCATGTTTGGTAATCCCCGTTTCGATTGAAACGGGTCGCATTTCACTTACATTTCTGCCGGAAGGTCGCATCGGGGCCTCGCTTTTTCACGCACACCCGGATAGCGCTTCGGCTCACGGAGGTGCAACCCCGATTGACCTTTGCACGTCAGCCATTTTAATGGCTCTCTGTTCCAGAGGTACGAGATGACGGATACCCCGAACATCCTGAACCAGATGAACGACCGGTCACGCGAGGTTTTCCGCCGTGTCGTCGAAGGATATCTGGAATCCGGCGATCCGGTCGGTTCCCGCACGTTGTCGCGGCAGCTGAGCGAAAAGGTCTCGGCGGCGACGATCCGGAACGTGATGCAGGACCTGGAGTACATGGGTCTTCTGGACAGTCCGCATGTCAGCGCCGGTCGCATGCCGACGCAGCTTGGATTGCGGATGTTCGTCGACAGCATCCTGGAGGTTGGGCTGCCGGACGAAGAAGACCGGGAAAAGATCGACGCGACGCTGGGTGACAACCGGGGCGATGTCGCAAGCCTCCTCGATCGTGTGGGATCGGCCCTGTCCGGAGTGACGCGCGGTGCGTCTCTGGTTCTCGCGCCCAAGCATGAAGCACCGATCAAGCATATCGAGTTCGTGCCGCTGGCGCATGATCGCGCGCTGGTGGTTCTGGTCTTTGCGGACGGCCACGTGGAGAACCGCCTGTTCACGCCGCCGCGGGGACAGACACCGAGTTCGATGCGAGAGGCGGCGAATTTCCTCAACGCCCTGATCGATGGACGCACGCTTTCCGATCTTCGGAAGGTCGTTCAGGCGGAAATCGCCGACAAGCGTCAGCAGCTCGATTCGCTGGCCCGCGCCCTTGTGGAAGACGGGCTCGCCGTCTGGACCGACGAGGAGACACAACCCGAGCGGTTGATCGTGCGGGGCCGCGCGAATCTGCTGACCGACGAGCATGGAGAGGAGCTGGAGCGTGTCCGTATCCTGTTCGATGACCTGGAACGCAAGCGTGACATCGCCGAATTCCTCGAACTGACCGAAGGTGGTGAAGGCGTGCGTATATTCATCGGCTCGGAAAACAAACTTTTCTCACTTTCGGGTTCCTCTCTGGTGGTTTCTTCATATATGAACGCTGATCGAAAAGTGGTCGGCGCGGTTGGAGTCATCGGACCGACACGTCTGAACTATGGTCGCATCGTGCCGATCGTCGACTACACCGCGCAATTGGTCGGCCGCTTGCTGTCGGACCGGAGTTAGAGAGGATACATGTCGGAGCCCAAGAAAGAGGAATTCCTCGACGATATCATGGCCGTGGGTGAAGAGGAGGGCATGACGCTCGACGAGTTGGCCGCGGAACAGGTCGAGGAGGATTCGGAACTGGAAGCGCTGCGCGCCGAACGCGACGAGTACAAGGATCGGTTCATGCGCGCGCTGGCCGATGCCGAGAATGCGCGCAAGAGGTCGGAGAAGGACCGGCGCGAGGCGGAAAACTATGGCGGGTCGAAGCTCGCGCGCGACATGCTGCCCATCTACGATAACATGAAACGTGCGGTCGAGGCGGCCAGCGGCATCTCGGCTGAACAGAACTCGGCGCTGATCGAAGGCATCGAGCTGACCATGCGCGAGCTTCTGAACGTGTTCTCCAAGCACGGCATCACGCTGATCTCGCCGAAAGTCGGCGACACCTTCGACCCGAATTCCCATCAGGCCATGTTCGAGGCGCCGGTGCCGGGGACGAAGGCCGGCGAGATCATCGATGTGGCCGCCGAAGGTTTCATGTTGCATGACCGTTTGCTGAGGCCCGCACAGGTCGGCGTGTCTTCGAACCGGGGATCCTAATCGCTCCGCGCCGCCTTCAGCCTGTAGATCAGGTCGAGCGCCTCGCGGGGCGTGAGTTCGTCGGGATGCACGTCGTCCAGTAATTCCAGGACCGGTGACGGCGGCGCAACAGGCTCCGCCTGACGGGGCTGCACGGAAAACAGGGGCAGATCGTCGATCAGGGCGGTCGGGGTGGTCTTGCCTTCGCGGCTGCCGGCTTCGAGCGCGTCGAGAACGGTGCGGGCACGGGTAATCACCGCCGGCGGCAGACCTGCCAGCTTCGCGACCTGCACGCCGTACGAACGGTCCGCCGACCCGTCGCGGACTTCGTGCAGGAACACGACATCACCCTCCCATTCCTTGACGGTCACGGTAGCATTGCTGAGCCCGTCGAGCTTGGACGCCAGTGCCGTCAACTCGTGGTAATGCGTTGCAAAGAGCGCGCGGCACCGGTTGACGTCGTGAAGATGTTCGAGCGTTGCCCAGGCGATGGACAGCCCGTCATAAGTGGACGTGCCACGCCCGATCTCGTCCAGGATGACCAGCGCCCGGTCGTCGGACTGGTTCAGGATGGCCGCGGTTTCCACCATTTCGACCATGAACGTGGACCGCCCGCGGGCAAGATCGTCCGAGGCGCCGACACGGCTGAAGATCTGGCTCACACATCCGATCTCGGCCGCCGCGGCGGGAACGAAGCTTCCCATCTGCGCCAGAATTGCGATCAGCGCGTTCTGGCGCAGGAAGGTCGACTTGCCCGACATGTTGGGACCGGTCAGAAGCCAGATCCTGGCTTCATCTCGCTCTGCCGACAGGTCGCAGGAGTTGGCGATGAAGGTCTCTCCGCCCTGACGCTTCAGCGCGGCTTCGACCACGGGATGCCGACCTGCCTCGATCCGGAAGGCGCGACTGTCATCGACCCGTGGCCGGACCCAGTCTTCCTGCCGGGCCAGTTGCGCCAGTCCCGCACAGTGGTCGATCCAGGCGAGCGCCCGGCTGAGTTGATGCAAGGCGGCCGCCTGAGAGATCACCAGCGCGCGAAGGTCTTCGAAGATCGCCTTTTCGAGCGTCAACGCGCGGTCACCGGCGGACCTGATGCGCGATTCGATGTCCGAGAGCTCCACCGTCGTGAAGCGCACCTGGTTGGCCGTCGTCTGGCGGTGGATAAAGGTTTCGGACAGCGGCGGAGACAGCATCTTGTCCGCATGTGTCGCGGTGGTTTCCACGAAGTAGCCGAGCACGTTGTTGTGCTTGATCTTGAGCGAGGTCACACCGGTCTGTGACTGGTAGTCCTTCTGCATCCCCGCAATGACCGAGCGTCCCTCGTCACGCAGTGTCCGGACCTCGTCCAGCTCCGCATGCGCTCCTGCGGCCACGAACCCGCCATCGCGCAGTTGAACCGGCAGGTCGGCGATGAGCATCTCGTCCAGACGGTCCAGAATCGCGTCATGACCCTGCAGATCACCCTGGGCCTCCGAAAGAAGCCGTGGGAGTGCGTCGATCCCGTCCAGTACGCGGGATATCTCGACCGCCTGTGCAAGCGCGGTGCGGACGGCACCAAGGTCACGCGGGCCTCCGCGTTCCAGCGACAATCGGGACAGCGCGCGCTCCAGGTCCGGTACGCGTTTCAGAGCCTTGACCAGGGACTGGGTCGTGTCGTGCCGCTCGACCAGCAGGGCCACGCAATCGAGACGGTCGCCGATGGTCTCGACGTTGCAGGACGGGCTGGAGAGCCGCGCTTCGAGCAGACGCGCCCCGGCCGCGGTGCACGTCCTGTCGATGACGCTCAGCAGGGATCCGGCCCGCGCGCCCGAAAGACTGCGCGTGAGTTCGAGGTTCTGGCGCGTGGCCCCGTCGATCTGTACGGCCTCCGAAACCTTCTCCTGCCTCGGCGGCAACAGAAGCGGCAGCTTTCCCTTCTGCGTCAGATCGATATAGGCGACCAGCGCGCCGAGCGCACCGAGTTCGGCGCGCGTGAACTGCCCGAAGGCGTCCAGGCTGGCTACGCCGTAGCAGGTCTTCAATCGGTCCACCGCGGCGTCACTGTCGAAGGAGCTGCGCGACAAATCGGTCAGCGCGATGCCGAAATCGGTCTCTAAATGGGACAATTCGGCAAAAACCGCTTCGGAGACCACCAATTCCGCCGGTGCCAGACGAGCGAGTTCCGATCCCAGTCGCGTCCGTGTCGTCGGGATCACGTGAACGGCCCCGGTGGACATGTCGACCCAGGCCAGGGCGGCTTCGTCCCTGACCTGCACGAAAGCGGCGAGAAAGTTGTGCCGGCGCGCCTCCAGCAGGCTGTCCTCCGTCAGCGTTCCCGGCGTGACGATTCGAACGACGTCCCGCTTCACCACCGCCTTGGAGCCGCGTTTCCTGGCCTCCGCCGGATTCTCCATCTGTTCGCAAACCGCGACGCGGAATCCCTTCCGGATGAGCGTCAGCAGGTAGCCTTCGGCCGAATGCACGGGCACGCCGCACATCGGGATATCCTCGCCATCGTGCTTGCCCCGCTTGGTAAGCGCGATATCGAGCGCCCCGGCCGCCGCCACGGCGTCATCGAAGAACATCTCGTAGAAATCGCCCATCCGGTAAAACAGCAACGCATCGCCATGCGCCTTCTTGATGTCGAGATATTGCGCCATCATCGGCGTGATGGTCATGGCTGCCCCCCTGCGCTCGGGTGACAATACAAACCCGCCGGGGGGTGTGAAAGGCCCGAAAACGCGCTGTTGAGGCGGCCCGTGGGCCTTGATAAGAGGCCAGAGCCAGAAGGAGGATTGGCATGTCCCGCACGCGTATCACCGACGAAGAGGCTCTGGCCTTTCACCTCGAACCGACGCCCGGAAAATGGGAGGTGCAGGCGACCGTGCCCATGACCACCCAGCGGGACCTGAGCCTTGCCTACTCGCCCGGCGTCGCGGTGCCCTGCGTGGCGATCGCGCAGTCGCCGGAGACGGCCTACGACTACACGAACAAGGGGAATCTGGTCGCCGTGATCTCCAACGGCACCGCGGTATTGGGCCTGGGCAACCTTGGTGCGCTGGGGTCGAAACCGGTGATGGAGGGTAAGGCGGTCCTCTTCAAGCGCTTCGCCGACGTGAATTCCATCGACATCGAGCTCGATACCGAGGACCCGGACGCCTTCTGCAACGCGGTCAAGCTGATGGGTCCGACCTTCGGCGGTATCAACCTGGAGGACATCAAGGCGCCGGAATGTTTCATCATCGAGCAGCGCCTCAAGGAAGAGATGGACATCCCCGTCTTCCACGACGACCAGCACGGGACGGCCGTCATCTGTGCGGCGGGGCTGATCAACGCGCTCCATCTCTCGCACAAGAAGATCGAGGACGTGAAGATCGTGCTCAACGGCGCCGGCGCGGCCGGGATCGCGTGCATCGAACTGCTCAAGGCCATGGGTGCCCGTCACGAGAACTGCATCGTCTGCGACACCAAGGGCGTCATCTACCAGGGCCGCACCGAGGGCATGAACCAGTGGAAATCGGCGCATGCGGTGCAGACCGACCTGCGCACGCTCGAGGAGGCGATGGACGGGGCGGATGTTTTCCTTGGCGTTTCGGTCAAGGGCGCGGTCACGCCCGAGATGGTGGCGAGCATGGCGGACAATCCGGTCATTTTCGCGATGGCGAATCCGGACCCGGAGATCACGCCCGAAGAGGCGCACGAGGTTCGCATGGATGCGATCGTGGCCACGGGGCGCAGCGATTATCCCAACCAGGTCAACAATGTTCTTGGGTTTCCCTATCTGTTTCGCGGAGCGCTCGATATCCACGCGCGGGCGATCAATGACGAGATGAAGATTGCCTGCGCCCACGCGCTGGCCCGGCTTGCGCGCGAGGATGTGCCCGACGAGGTCGCGCTGGCCTATGGCCGGAACCTGTCCTTTGGCCGTGACTACATCATTCCGACTCCGTTCGACCCGCGCCTGATCTTCCGGATCCCGCCGGCCGTGGCGAGGGCGGGCATGGACACAGGCGCTGCGCGGCGGCCGATCATCGACATGGATGCCTACGAGGTCGGGCTGAAATCCCGCATGGATCCGACCGCCAACATCCTGCGCAGCATCAATGCACGGGCCCGGGCCAACCAGGCCCGCATGATTTTCGCCGAAGGTGACGATCCACGTGTACTGCGCGCGGCAGCCCTGTACCAGCGGTCGGGCCTCGGCAAGGCTCTGGTGGTAGGGCGAATCGACGACGTGAAGACCAAGCTGGAAGCGGCTGGAATGGGCGACGCGGTGCGCGAGCTCGAGATCGTCAACGCGGCCAACACCCCGCACCTCGACACCTACAAGGCGTTTCTCTACGAACGGCTCCAGCGGCGCGGTTTCGACCAGAAGGACATTCACCGGCTGGCAGCGCGCGACCGGCACGTGTTCGCCGCCCTGATGCTGGCGCACGGGCATGGCGACGGGCTGGTCACGGGCGCCACGAGAAAATCCGCCCACGCGCTCGACCGGATCAACCACGTGTTCGATGCCGATGCCGCCCACGGCGTGGTGGGTGTCACGGCCGTGCTTCTCAAGGGGCGGATCGTTCTGATCACCGATACGCTCGTGCATGAATGGCCGGACGAAAACGATCTTGCCGACATTGCCGAGCGCGGCGCGACGGTGGCCCGCAATCTGGGCTTGGAGCCAAGGGTGGCGTTCCTGAGCTTTTCCACCTTCGGATACCCGGTTTCGGAAAGAGCCACCAAGATGCACCGCGCGCCCACAGTGCTCGACGCACGCGGGGTGGATTTCGAATACGAGGGCGAAATGACCGTGGACGTGGCGCTTAACCCGGCGGCGCAGGCGGCCTATCCGTTCCAGCGACTCACCGGTCCCGCGAATGTCCTGGTCGTTCCGGCGCGCCACTCTGCCAGCATCTCGGTCAAGCTGATGCAGGAGATGGCCGGAGCCACGGTGATCGGCCCGATCCTGACCGGCATGAACCAGTCGATCCAGATCTGCTCGACGTCGTCCACCGCGAACGATGTGCTGAACATGGCCATTCTCGCCGCCTGCAAGATCGGCTGATCAGCTTCCCGACCCGGCAAAGGGTGCCGCATCGCCCCACAGTTCGCGTACGCGGGCATCTCGGCCGCACCCTTCACGGTATCCGTCATAGGCACTGGATTTCGTGACATAGCCGAACCGTGTCAGCACGCGGTCGGAACTCTTGTAGTAATCCTGGTGGTAGGCTTCGGCGGGATAAAACTCGCCCGCGTCGAGCACCGGCGTCACCACCGTCTGGCCAAGTTCCTGTTCGGCGTCCCGGATCGCTTGCCGCGCCAGGTTCTCTTCCGCGTCGCTGCCGACGAAGATCGCCGTTCTGTAGCTGTCGCCGCGATCACAGAACTGTCCGCCCGCATCGGTTGGGTCGACCGACCGCATGAACAGCGACAGGAGTTGCTCCCGGCTGACCTGCGACGGATCGAATTCGATCTGCACCGCCTCGTAATGGCCGGTCCCGCCGCGCACGACCTCCTTGTAGGTCGGGTTCGGGACCGTTCCGCCAGTATAGCCCGACACGACCTCGCTCACCCCGCGCACCTTTTCGAAATCGGCCTCCACGCACCAGAAGCATCCGCCCGCGACGGTCAGCGTGTCGGCGGCGGCTGCAAGCGGGCCAAGTACGACGGCAAGGATGGGCAGGGTCAGACGCGCGGACATGATGGCTTCTCCAGAGTTGTCGGTGTTTGAGGATGGGGCGGGGGCCCTTGTGTCTCAAATCACGAATGGGTTAGCTCGCGCGCAGGTGAACCGGAGGGGGCGCTTCCCATGAATGTCGCGATGTGGTCGGGGCCGCGGAATCTCTCCACGGCAATGATGTATTCCTTCGGCGCGCGGGGCGATTTCGAGGTCGTGGACGAGCCGTTCTATGGTGCCTATCTCTCCGCGACCGGCCTCCACCACCCGATGCGGGAGGAGATCATCGCGTCGATGGAACCGGATCCGGCGCGGGTTGCCGCGATGCTGTCCGGAACACAGGCGCTTTACTCCAAGCAGATGACCCAGCACATGATCGACGGCTTTCCGCGCGACTGGTTCGGTTCCGTCCGCCACGCCTTTCTGATCCGTCATCCGGCGCGGGTCGTGGCCAGCTACGCCGCCAAGCGCGAGCGGCCGGTGCTGGACGACATCGGCTTTCGCCAGCAGGCGGAAATTTTCGACGAGGTCCGCGCGGCGGGCCAGACGCCGGTCGTCGTCGACAGTTTCGATATCCGGGCGGATCCGGAACGAACGCTCCGGGCGCTTTGCGCGGGGCTCGATCTCGACTGGACCCCCGCGATGCTGTCGTGGCCCAGGGGCGGGCATTCGTCGGACGGGGTCTGGGCCGCACATTGGTACGGGGCGGTGCACGCCTCAACCGGGTTCGCCGCGCCGGAGGGCGACCTGCCGAACGTCGATCCGGACCTTCAACCGGTCGTCGACGCGGCAATGCCGTATTACGAGGAACTCTCCGCCTACAAGCTCTAGAAGCGCCGATTGCGGGCCGCCAGCAGCTTCAGCCGCAGGGCGTTGAGCTGGATGAACCCTTTCGCATCTGCCTGGTCATAGGCACCCGCATCGTCCTCGAAGGTCACGTGAGCCTCGGAATAGAGCGAGTGATCCGACCACCGGCCGACGCACCGCGCCGACCCCTTGTAGAGCTTCAGTCGGACGGTTCCGGTGACATGTTCCTGGCTGCGGTCGATCAGGGCCTGCAGCATCTCGCGCTCGGGCGAGAACCAGAAGCCGTTGTAGATCAGCTCCGCATAGCGCGGCATCAGCTCGTCCTTCAGATGCGCCGCGCCGCGGTCGAGCGTGATGGATTCGATGCCGCGATGCGCCTCGAGCAGCAGCGTGCCGCCCGGCGTCTCGTAGATCCCGCGGGACTTCATGCCGACGAAGCGTCCCTCCACGAGGTCGAGCCGTCCGCAGCCATGCTTCCCACCAAGTTCGTTGAGCTTCGTCAGGATGGTCGCCGGGGAGAGCGCCTCGCCGTTTATCGAAACCGCGTCACCCTTCTCGAACCCGATCTCCACGTATTCCGGCGAGTCGGGCGCGTCTTCGGGGCTTGTCGTGCGCTGGTAGACGTAATCCGGTGCCTCAACGGCCGGATCCTCCAGAACCTTGCCCTCGGACGATGTGTGCAGCAGGTTCGCGTCGACGGAAAACGGAGCCTCCCCGCGTTTGTCCTTCGCGATCGGAATCTGGTTCTTTTCGGCGAAATCGATCAGCTTCGTCCGCGAGGTCAGGTCCCACTCCCGCCACGGCGCAATCACCTTGATATCCGGGTTGAGCGCGTAGGCCGAAAGTTCGAAGCGCACCTGGTCATTGCCTTTGCCGGTGGCCCCGTGCGCTACGGCATCGGCGTCTTCCGCCTCCGCGATCTCGACCAGGCGTTTGGAAATCAACGGCCGCGCGATGGACGTGCCAAGCAGGTACAGCCCCTCGTAGACGGCGTTGGCGCGGAACATCGGAAAGACGAAATCCCGCACGAATTCCTCGCGCAGATCCTCGATGTAGATGGCGGAGGCGCCCATCATCTCGGCCTTCTTGCGGGCCGGTTCCAGCTCCTCGCCCTGACCCAGGTCGGCGGTGAAAGTCACCACTTCGCAACCGTATTCGGTCTGCAGCCATTTCAGGATGATGGAGGTATCGAGACCCCCGGAATAGGCAAGAACGACTCGTCTGGGCGCGATCATCTTCGAAAACCTCCGCATGTCCCGCGCGCCGATACCGGGTTTGCCGGTGTGCCGCAAGATCGCCCGGCAAGATTGACGCCGCTGCGCAATCCGCTTAGGCCCGTCGGAATCGCAGAACGGGGAATGCAGGGATGAGCTTTCGGGAAGCGGCTCAGGCGGCAACGCAGGCCATGCGCGAAGTATTCCCCGAAACGCCGCTTCTGCGAAACGATCACCTGTCGCAGCGCTACGACGCGGAGATCCTGCTGAAACGCGAGGATCTGAGCCCGGTCCGCTCCTACAAGCTGCGCGGCGCGTTCAACGCCATGCGCAAGGTCCTGGCCGAACGCCCCGACCAGGATCTGTTCGTCTGCGCCAGCGCCGGCAATCATGCGCAGGGCGTGGCCTTCATGTGCAGGCATTTCCAGGTGCACGGCGTGATTTTCATGCCGGTGACGACGCCCCAGCAAAAAATCCTCAAGACAAAGATGTTCGGTGACGACTTCGTGGAGGTGAAACTGGTCGGCGACTATTTCGACGACACCCTGGCCTCCGCCCAGGCGTTCTGCGCAAACCGGGCGGGGCATTTCCTGTCTCCCTTCGACGACGAGGATGTCATCGAGGGTCAGGCCTCCGTCGCCGTCGAGATCGAGGCGCAACTGGGTCGGGTGCCGGATCGTGTCGTACTTCCGGTGGGCGGCGGGGGTCTTTCCTCGGGCGTCTACAGCTATTTCGGGACCCGGTGCGCCTATACGCTCGTGGAACCGCAGGGGGCGCCCAGCCTGCATGCCGCACTGCTCCAAGGGGCGCCCGTCGACGTTTCGCCCGTCGACAGCTTTGTGGACGGCGCGGCCGTGGCGCAGATCGGTTACAGGACGTTCGACCGGTTGCGCGACTTCGATCCCGGCAATGTCCTCTCCGTGTCCGAAGACCGCATCTGCACCACGCTGATCGAGATGCTGAACGTCGAGGGCATCGTTCTTGAACCGGCGGGTGCGCTTGCGATCGAGGTGCTCGACGACATCGCGGATCTGATCCGGGCCAAGACGGTGGTCTGTGTGGCGTCGGGCGGGAACTTCGATTTTGAACGGCTGCCCGAAGTGAAGGAACGGGCGCAGCGTTATTCCGGGGTGAAAAAGTACTTCATCCTGCGGCTGCCCCAGCGGCCCGGCGCGCTGAAGGATTTCCTCAACATCCTCGGGCCGGAAGATGACATTGCGCGGTTCGAATACCTCAAGAAATCAGCGCGGAACTTCGGCTCCGTGCTGATCGGGATAGAGACCGCACGCCCCGAGAATTTCCGGACCCTTCGGGCCAGGCTGGATGATGCCGGGTTCCGGTATACCGACATCACGAATGATGAGATGCTGGCGCAGTTCGTGATCTGAGGAGGGGGCAGGAATGGACATTTCGGGCAAGGTGATCATCATCACGGGGGCCGGCAGCGGGATCGGGGCCGCCATGGCGCGGCGAATGGCGGCGGCCGGCGCAAAGGTGATGGTGTCCGATCTGAACGGCGATGCGGCGGAACGGACCGCCACCGCAATCGGCGCGGTGTCCTTCGCCGCGGACGTCGGGGAGGAATCGCAGATCAGATCGCTGATTGGCGAAACCGAGAACGCGTTGGGTCCGGTGGACGTCTTCGTGTCGAACGCGGGACTGGGACGCGGCGACCCGAGCCATGCCGCGTCCGCACCGGACGCGGATTGGGATCTGAACTGGCGCGTGCACGTGATGGCCCATGTCTGGGCGGCGCGGGCCTTGCTTCCGAAAATGATCGAACGCGGGTCGGGGTACTTCGTCAACGTAGCCTCTGCCGCGGGTCTGCTGAACCAGATCGGGGACGCTGCCTATTCGGCGACCAAGCACGCCGCGGTCAGTTTCGCCGAGTCGCTCGCCATCACCCACGGTCAGGATGGGATAGGGGTCTCGGTCCTTTGCCCGCAATACGTGGCCACCCCGCTCATCGGGCTTGGCGACAAGGACGCCGTGGGGCGCGCGACGTTGTTGACGGCCGATGATGTGGCGCTGGCGGTGCTGGAGGGGATTGCGCGCGACAGGTTCCTGATCCTGTCGCACCCGCAGGTGGCGGACTACACGAAGCTCCGTGCCGCCGATCACGACAAGTGGATCGCGGGAATGCAGGCGCTGCGCGGCAAAGCCATCTCCGCACTGGGTGGGGTCCGGCCGCAGGACATGTACAAGCTGGTCTGACGCGCCCCGGGCCCGGCCGGGTGCGGCATGGACTGCCGAAGCACCCGCGAGTCTAGCTTGCGAGTTTCATCTTCAGGTCGGACAGGAACGCAGATTTCGACGCGGTATAGGATTGCACGACCGCATCGAGGTCGACACTAACCGCGTCGCCCGCTGCCGCCGCTGCTTCGCCGGCGCGGCAGAGTTCAGAGAACTGCGCGAACCCCAGGTTCAGAGCCGATCCCTTGAGAAAGTGCAGATCATGCTCGACCGAACGGCCTTCGGCACCAAGCAGGGAGATCGTTTCCTCCACCTCGTCCAGAAACAGCTCGACCACCTCGTCGAAATCCTCCGCGCCCACTTCGTCGCGCAGTTCGCTGACCTTGTTCCAGTTGATCAATGAAGACATCGGTTCCCCAATCTTCCGCAAATCGACGGCCGAGATTGTCACAGTTTCAGGTTGTTGGCGCGTAAACCGGGCCGATCAAATTCCGTAAAATTCGTGGTTTAGCGGATTTTTTACGTTGAAGCTGCATAGCTGCACCGACGAGAGAGGGACATTCAGCGACATGAGCTTGCCACAGATAAAGGAGTCGACAGAAGGCAATCGCGCCGCGCAGCCCATGCGCCGCGTGCTCGTCGTCGACGACAGCCGGCTGCAGCGCAAGATCCTGACCGCTCAGCTTGGCCGCTGGGGCTACGAAGTGCTGGATGCCGAAAACGCCGAGATCGCGCTCGAGATCTGCGCGGACCATGCGCCCGAGATGATCCTGAGCGACTGGATGATGCCGGGAATGAGCGGCGTGGAGTTCTGCGAGACGGTGCGAGCCATGGAGTCGGGCAAGTATACCTATTTCATCTTGCTGACCTCCAAGAGCGACAAGGCAGAGATCGCCCTGGGGCTGGAAGCCGGCGCCGACGATTTCCTGACAAAGCCGGTCGACGGTCACGAGCTGCGCGCACGGATTCGCGCAGGCGAACGCGTTCTCGACATGCAGACCCGGCTGACCGAACAGAACCGGGCCCTGGGCGAAGCGCTGCAGGAGGTCGAGCGTCTGAACGATGCACTGGACAGCGACCTTCGCGAAGCGCGGCAGTTGCAGCAGTCCTTGCTGCCGGAGCGGTATCGGGATTTCGGACGGTTCAACGTGTCGCTCCTGCTGCAATCGAGCGGATATGTCGGCGGCGACCTCGTCGGATTCTACCCGGCCGGCGACGGCCACCTCGGAATGTACGCGATCGACGTATCCGGTCACGGGATCAGCGCGGCGTTGATGACCGCCCGCCTGGCCGGTTTCCTGTCGCCCGTCGCGCCCGATCACAACGTCGCGCTCAGGCAGACCCGCAAGGGCCACTACGAGCCGGTACCGCCGGCCGAAGCCATCGCGCATCTCAACACGCTCGTCCTCGAAGAGATGGAGACGGAGCACTATTTCACGATGCTGCTGGGCGACCTCGACATGGCGACCGGCAAGGTGCGTATCGGGCAGGCCGGCCATCCGCACCCCCTAGTCCAGCGGGTCGATGGAGAGCTTTCGCAAACTTCGCCCGGCGGTTTCCCCGTGGGCCTGATGCCCGACGCCGTCTTCTCCGAATTCGAGGTTCAGTTGGAGCCGGGCGACCGGTTGCTGTTCCATTCCGACGGGATCACGGAGTGTCCCGACCGTGACGGCGACATGCTGGGCGAGGATGGCCTCGACGCCTTCATGCGGGACTTGCACGACATGGACGGCCCCGCGTTCTTCGAGACATTCATGTGGAAGCTGAACGATTTTTCCGGTGGCACTTCGTTGCCGGATGACGTCTCGGCGGTTCTGCTCACCTACAAGGGCCGGGACATCCGGCGATAGCGGTAGAGGAACATCCGGTCACCATCATTGCCGAGCGCTGCGACGGCCTCGTCAATCGTCAACCACAGCGCCTCGTGATGAGGCTCGGTCGGGCCGCCCTGCGCTCGAACCGGCCGCGCGACGTAGACGTGGCACAGTTTCTCGGCCCAGAGGTCGTATTCCGGCATGAACGAGAACCGGCGAAAGGCACCGATGCGCCGTGGCATGGCGATTCGCCATCCGGTTTCCTCGCGGACCTCGCGATGCAGGGCCGGCAGCACGCTCTCTCCCGGGTCGATCCCGCCGCCCGGAAGCTGGATGTCGGGCCTGTCGTCCCATTGCACCGTCAGCAGCACACGATTCCCACGCGGAAGGATCGCGTAGGCTCCCGGCCGAAGACGGTATGTCCGGTCGCGGCAGGGGGGCACGTCGACACGGGGGATCATCGCGGGACCATCTTGCTGGGGTTTTTCTTTCGGCACGGGTGCATATATAGCGCCGATATGCCAATCTGCGGCGTGTAAGGAAACCCCATGAATATCGGACAAAAGCTCGCGTGGGACGATACGGTCCTGCCTTTTCAACTCGACGCAGCCGACATCCGCGGCCGCGTTGCGCGGCTCGATGGCGTGCTGGGTGGAATTCTCAAGCAGCACGATTATCCCCCGCAGGTCGAGGCGCTGGTGGCGGAGATGGCCTTGTTGACGGCGCTGATCGGCCAGACGATCAAGCTGCGCTGGAAGCTGTCGCTGCAAGTGCAGTCGAAAGGACCGGTCCGGATGATCGCCACGGATTACTACGGCCCGAGAGAGCCGGGAGAGCCTGCACAGATTCGCGCCTATGCCAGTTTCGATGCCGAGCGGTTGACGGACGGTGACGCCTTTTCCCAGTTGGGCGAGGGCTACTTCGCCGTGCTCATAGACCAGGGCGAAGGGATGATGCCGTACAAGGGCATCACGCCCCTCGCGGGTCAGTCGCTCGCCTCATGTGCCGAGGCCTATTTCGCACAGTCCGAGCAACTGCCGACCAGGTTCGAGCTGAGCTTCGGCCGTTCGACCGAGGCGGGCGGACACGAGCATTGGCGTGCGGGCGGCGTGATGCTGCAGCACCTTCCGAAAGCCTCGCCATTCGTGGCGCGCGGCGAAGGCACGGGCGAGGTCCTGCAACCGCAGGACATCGTGCAGGGCTCGGAGGCGGAAAACTGGTCGCGGGTCAATATCCTGCTCGACACGGTGGAAGACATCGAACTGGTGGGTCCGTCGCTGGGTCCCAACGAACTTCTGGTGCGGCTCTTCCACGAGGAAACGCCGCGCGTGTTCGACTCGCAGCCCGTTCGGTTCGGCTGCACCTGTTCGGAGGACCGCGTGCGCCAGAGCCTGTCCATCTACTCGGTGCGCGATATCGAGAAGATGACGACCGACGACGGTGCGGTCACAGCGGACTGCCAGTTCTGTGGCGCGCATTACGAGCTCGATCCGGCGACACTGGGTTTCGACAATGACGAAAACCCGGACGCGTGATCTTCTCCGACGCGCCCTCGACGGTATCGAGGGCGCGCATCGGGTGTCCTCGGACTACGATCTGAATCCGGACGTGGTCCTGCCTGCGTCCCGCAGGCTGCGCCCGGCGGGCGTTCTGGTCTTGCTCGCCGAAGTGGAGGGCGACTGGCATGTCTATCTGACAAAGCGGTCCTCTGCGCTGAAACATCACCCGGGGCAGATTTCCTTTCCAGGCGGCAAGCAGGACGAGGTCGACCGGGACATCACGGCGACGGCCCTGCGCGAGGCGAATGAAGAGATCGGGCTGCCGCCGGATCAGGTGCGAATCGCCGGGCATCTTCCGGTGCACGAAACGGTGACGAGCTTCAACGTGACGCCGGTGGTTGGCCTGCTGGAGGCCGAGTTCCCGATCGTGCCGCAGGAGACCGAAGTGGCCGAGGTCTTCACAGTTCCGCTGGCCCACGTGCTCGACCCGCGGAGTTACCGGGTGCAGTCGCGTCGGTGGCAGGGGCGATGGCGGTCCTATTATGCAGTGCCCTACGGCCCCTATTACATCTGGGGCGCCACGGCCCGGATGCTGCGCGGGTGGGCGGACGCGGTTCAGCAATGAAACGGATCGCCGGCGCATGGCTCTTCCGACCCGAGACGCAGGCTGTCTTCGATGCCTACGAGGCCGCCGGTCATCGCCTCTTTGTCGTCGGCGGCTGCGTGCGCAACGAACTGCTGGACGAATCCGTGGTGGACATCGACATGGCGACCGACGCGTGCCCGGACAACTCGATAAAAGCCGCGGAGAACGCCGGGTTGAAGGCGGTCCCGACAGGCATCGATCACGGCACGATCACGGTCGTGAGCGGACACGTCCCGCACGAGGTCACGACCTTTCGCCGGGATGTGGAAACCGACGGGCGCCGTGCGGTCGTGGCCTATTCGGACCGGATGGAGGACGACGCGGCGCGACGCGATTTCACGATCAACGCGCTTTATGCAGACCGGACGGGACGGGTGATCGACCCGCAGGGCGGACTCGCCGATATCGAGGCGCGCCGGATCCGCTTCATCGGGGTGGCCGCGGACAGGATTCGCGAAGACTACCTGCGCAGCCTGCGCTTTTTCCGCTTTCACGCCCGCTATGCCGATCCGAAGCAGGGCTTCGACAGCGAAGCGCTGGCCGCTATCGCGGCGAACCTCGACGGGCTGGCGGGGCTCAGCCGTGAGCGCGTTGGGGCGGAGATGCTGAAATTGCTCTCGGTCTCCGATCCGGCGCCGGCGCTTGCCGGGATGGTGCGGACCGGCGTGCTGGGACAGCTTCTGCCGGGTGCCGATCCCCGCGCGTTGGGCCCGCTGGTGCATGTCGAGCAGACGCTGTCGCTGACCCCCGACCCGGTGCGCCGCCTGGCCGCCATCGCCGACGAGGAGACCGCGCAGACCTTGCGGCTGAGCCGGGCGCAGGCGCGCGATCTCGCCACGCTGCGCGGTATGGCGCTGGGCGAGGCACAATCCGCCGAACTCGGCTATCGACTGGGGTTCGCGATGGGCACAAGTGCCTGTGCGCTGCGGCACGCATTGCTGGAACAAGTGCCGGACCCTTCGGTGATCGCGGATATCCGGCGCGGAGCAGGGGCGAAATTTCCCATCTCTGCCAGCGACTTGCAGCCCCGATTCCAGGGGCCGGCGCTTGGCGAGAAGCTCCGCGAACTGGAATCGCTCTGGATCGATTCGGGATTTCGGCTGAGCCGCGCCGAGCTTTTGGGATGACTCGTCGGCCCGATTGCGGTATCCGGACCAAAGCACGCACGGAGGGCTGCAGCATGTACCGCGGGATCTGGTTCACCTTTCTCTGATCGGTCGACCTATCCGGGGGAGCGATCGATGGCACGTCGCTCCACTCATGCTTTTGGTCTCCAGGGCTGTCCTCCATGTTCCGTTTCTTTGAAAACCTCGTCGATCCCTACACGCCGTATCCCGAGAACGATACGCCGCCGCGCAGGTTGTGGCCGTTCCTGAGGGACTACGCGAAGCCTTTCAAACGGGTCTTTGTCGCGACGGCAGTGATGTCGCTGGTCGTGGCCGCCATCGAACTCTGGCTGATCTCCTACATGGGGCGGGTCGTGGACCTGCTGTCGGGCGCACCCGCGGAGTTCTGGAACGCGCATGGGACAGAGCTGATCCTGGTGGCGGTGTTCATCCTGCTGATCCGGCCGGCGATTCAGGCGTTCGACGTTCTGCTGCTGAACAACGCGATCCTGCCCAATTTCGGCACGCTGATCCGGTGGCGGTCGCACCGGCACGTGCTCCGGCAGTCCGTGGGCTGGTTCGAGAACGATTTTGCCGGACGCATCGCGAACCGGATCATGCAGACGCCGCCCGCTGCGGGTGAAGTCATCTTCCAGGTTTTCGACGCCATCGCCTATTCGCTGGCCTACCTGATCGGTGCGGCGATCCTGCTGACGGCGGCAGATGCGCGGCTGATGCTCCCGCTGGTGATCTGGTTCGGTCTCTTCGTTCTGCTGGTCCGCTGGACCGTGACACGTGTGGGCCCCGCGTCGCAGGCGGCGTCCGATGCGCGTTCGGCCGTCACGGGCCGGGTCGTGGACAGCTATACCAATATCCATTCGGTAAAGATGTTCGCGCACCACGACCGCGAAATCGAGTACGCCAAGGAGGCCATCGACCGGACCCGCGCGACATTCCAGGTCGAAATGCGCATCTTCACGAAGATGGACATCATGCTGACCTTTCTGAACGGCCTGCTGATGGTGGGTGTCGTCGGATGGGCGCTGCTGCTCTGGATACAGGGTACGACGAGCGTTGGCACGGTGGCGGCGGCCTCTGCGCTGGTTCTGCGGCTGAACGCGATGACCGGCTGGATCATGTGGGCGCTGACCTCCTTCTTCCAGCAGCTGGGTGTCGTGGCCGAGGGGATGGAGACCATCGCGCAGCCGATCGATCTCGTCGACAAGCCGGACGCGAAACCGTTGCACCTCACCCGGGGGGAGATCCGGATCGAGGGGCTGTCGCATCACTACGGCCGTCGGTCCGGCGGACTCGACCGCGTCAGCCTGACCATCTCTCCGGGCGAAAAGGTCGGGCTTGTCGGGCGGTCAGGTGCCGGGAAATCGACGCTGGTGAAGCTGCTCCTGCGGTTCTATGACCCCGAACAGGGCCGCATCCTGATCGACGGGCAGGATACTGCGCGCGTCACCCAGGACAGCCTGCGCCTCCAGATCGGCATGGTCCAGCAGGACAGCTCGCTGCTTCACCGCTCCGTGCGCGACAACATTCTCTACGGTCGCCCCGATGCAACGGAGGAGGAGATGGTCCGCGCGGCAAAGCAAGCGCAGGCGCACGAGTTCATCGGCCACCTGGTCGACCCGGAGGGTCGCAGCGGCTATGACGCGCATGTGGGGGAGCGCGGCGTGAAGCTCTCTGGCGGACAGCGTCAGCGGATTACCCTGGCGCGGGTGATCCTGAAGGATGCGCCCATCCTTCTGCTCGACGAGGCCACGAGTGCGCTCGACAGCGAGGTCGAAGCCGCCATACAGGACACGCTCTACGGCATGATGGAGGGAAAGACCGTCATCGCGATTGCACACCGACTCTCGACCATTGCGCGGATGGACCGGATCCTGGTCATGGATCAGGGCCGGATCGTGGAGGAAGGCACGCATGACGCGCTTTTGGCGCAAGGTGCTCTATATGCAGGTTTCTGGGCGCACCAATCGGGCGGATTCCTCATGACGGACGAACAAGAGGCTGCGGAATGACGAGACCGGAGGGCTGGATCGACGCCTTCCGGCCGGCCGAGGGACCACCCCCTCAGACGCTGGTCGGATTCATGTCCTGGTGCCTGTCGGGCAGCGGGCGTGTCCTTCTGCTGGCCGCGATCTTCTCTGCCTGCGCCGGCGCGATGGAGGCCGGAACCGCGTGGGTCCTTGGCGCGGTGATCGACCGCGCGTTGGCGTCGGGACCGGAGATGTTCTTCAGCCCGTCGAACATGGGCCTGATCCTTGGCGCCGTGGTCTTCTTCGTTCTCGCCCGACCGGTGTTCTTCGGACTTTCCTCCGCTGCGAACTCGATCGCCGTGGGCCCGAACATCAACCCGCTCATCACTTCGCGGCTGAACCGCTGGACGCTGGGACAGTCGGTCACGTTCTTCGACAACGATTTCGCGGGCCGTCTTGCCCAGAAGCAGATGCAGACGGCGCGCGCGCTGACCGACGTGGTGGTCGAAAGCATCAACGTGGTCGCCTTCGCATTGGCTTCGCTGGTCGGTGCCGTTCTGGTTCTCGGCGCCGTCGGTCCGCGTGTGGTGGCGGTCTTTGCCATCTGGCTGGTGGCGTATCTGCTGATGATTCGCTGGTTCCTGCCGCTTGTCCGGAAGCGGTCGGCGGCACGCGCCGGCGCGCGGACCATGGTGTCGGGCCAGATCGTCGACACGATCACCAACATCAAGACCGTGCATCTGTTTGCCCACGCCGATCACGAGGACAAGGAGGCGCTGGACGCGCTGGGCAGGTTCCGCGACCGCTCCGTGTCGTTCGGGTACCTCGCCGCCTCGTTCCGGTTCTGCCTGATGACACTCGCCGGGGCGCTTCCGGTCCTGTTGATCGGCGTGAGCCTGATGCTCTGGCAACAGGGGCTGGCGTCGCCCGGCGATATCGTCGCGGCGGGCACGGTGTCGATCCGCATTGCACAGATGACGGGTTGGGTCTCGTTCACCCTGATGCAGATCTACGCCAATATCGGCGAGGTCGAGGACGGGATGCGCACGCTGACGCCGCGTGTCCGGGTGGAGGACGAACCGGATGCCCGCGAGCTGGATGTGACCCGGGGCGGAATCCGTTTCGACAATACCAGCTTCGCCTATGGCCGCCAGGCCGGGGGAATCGATCGGGTCTGCCTGACCGTCGCCCCGGGGGAAAAGATCGGGATCGTCGGTGCCTCGGGCGCGGGCAAGACCACGCTGGTCTCGCTGCTGCTGGGGCTCTACCGACCCGAAGGCGGTGCCATCCTGATCGACGGGCAGGACACCGCGAAGGTGACGCAGGACAGCCTGCGCCGGCAGATCGGCATGGTCACGCAGGACACCGCGATGTTCAACCGGTCCGCGCGGGACAACATCCTTTACGGTCGGCCCGACGCAACGGAAGAGGAGCTGATCGCAGCGGCCAAGGCGGCGGAGGCGCATGAGTTCATCCTCGGGCTGAAGGATTTCCGCGGCCGCAGAGGTTACGATGCATTCCTCGGCGAACGCGGGGTGAAGCTGTCGGGCGGACAGCGCCAGCGGATCGCACTTGCCCGCGCCATCCTGAAGGATGCGCCGATCCTCGTGCTGGACGAAGCAACCAGCGCGCTCGATTCGGAGGTGGAGGCGGCGATCCAGACGGCGCTCGACCGCGTGATGCGCGGCAAGACGGTGCTCGCGATTGCGCACCGGTTGTCGACACTGTCGGAGATGGACCGGCTGATCGTCATGGACGAAGGCCGGATCGTGGAGCAGGGCACCCACGAAGAACTGCTCGCCAAGGGCGGGCTTTATGCGCAGTTCTGGCACCGCCAGTCGGGCGGGTTCATCCGTACCGAAGCGGCGGAGTGACCGGAGGGCGGCGCGTGCAGGAACTGGAGGTCACAGCGCTCGGCCGACAGGGCGACGGTATTGCCGAAGGTCCGGTCTTCGTGCCCGGGGGGTTGCCGGGCGAGCGTGTGTCCGGCGTGGTCGAAGACGGCCGGTTGACCGGGGTTCGAATCCTCGTGCCCTCGTCCGACCGGGTGAAGCCGCCCTGCCGCCACTTCAAGACCTGCGGCGGGTGCCAGATGCAACATGCCTCCGACGCGCTGGTGGCGGATTGGAAGCTGGGACTCGTCACCGATGCACTGCACAGGCAGGGCGTGAGTACGGAGCTTCGCGGCATCGAAACCTCTCCGCCCGGCAGTCGCAGGCGCGCCCGGTTCGCGGCGCGGCGAACGAAATCCGGCGCGATGGCCGGGTTCCACGCGCGCGGCTCCGACACCATCGTGGACGTGCACGACTGCGCACTTGTCGCGCCATCTTTAGCCAGGGGGCTGGAGTTGGCGCGTGAACTGGCCGTGGCCGGTGCGAGCCGGAAGGCCGAACTGGGCGTCCACTGCACGGTCACGGCCGACGGCCTCGATGTGGCGGTCGACGGTGGCAAACCGCTGGACCGCGCGCTGGAGGTCGAACTGCCGCAGATCGCCACGCGCCATGGGGCGGTCCGGCTGACCTGGGACGGGGAATTGGTGGCGCAATCCACACCGCCACGACACCGGGTGGGGCGGGCGGACGTGATCCTTCCTCCTGGTGCGTTCCTTCAGGCGACGGAGCATGGCGAATCGGTTCTGCAGGCCTGTGTCCTGGAGGCCACCGAGGGCGCGTCTTCGCTGGCCGACCTGTTCGCAGGCTGCGGTACATTCGCGTTGCGGCTTGCCGAACATGGCCCGGTGACAGCGGTCGAAGGCGACCAGGCCATGACGATCGCGCTGCAACAGGCGGCGAATCGCGCCGGGCTGCCGTATCCGGTTCAGGCGCTGACGCGCGATCTTTTCCACGAACCGCTGACGGTGGAAGCGTTGGAGAAGTTCGACGCGGTCGTGCTCGACCCGCCGCGCGCGGGCGCCGCGGCGCAGGTGGAGCAACTCGCCGGTTCAGAGGTTCCGATCATCGCCTATGTCTCCTGCGACCCGGCCAGCTTTGCCCGGGACGCGGCTACGCTCGTGCGGGGTGGCTACAACCTCGATTGGGTTCAGGTCGTCGATCAGTTCCGCTGGTCGGCACACACGGAACTTGCCGCCCGCTTCTCGCGACGCCATAAGCGCGGCAACTGACACGAGGCTCCGATGACGTTCCGAACCGCGCTCGCCGATTGGCTGGACCGCCCGATAGTGCGCAACTTCATCATCGGCGTGATCCTGTTCAATGCCGTGATCCTGGGGTTGGAGACCTCGGATGCCGTGATGGCCCGCGTCGGTTGGCTGATCCACCTGCTCGATACGATCTGCCTGTCGATTTTCATCGTCGAGATCCTGCTGAAGCTCGTTGCCCATGACATCCGCTTCTTCAGGAGCGGCTGGAACATCTTCGATTTCGTGATCGTGGGCATCGCGCTGGTCCCGGCGGCGCAGAGCCTGTCGGTGCTTCGGGCGCTCCGCATCCTGCGCGTGCTGCGCGTGGTTTCCGCCGCGCCCAGCCTGCGCCGCGTGGTGGAAGGGTTCGTCACGGCGCTTCCGGGCATGGGGTCCGTGTTTCTGCTGATGGCCATCGTGTTCTACATCGGGTCGGTCATCGCCACGAAGCTGTTCGGCGACAGTTTTCCCGACTGGTTCGGCGATCTCGGGCTTTCGGCCTATTCCCTGTTCCAGATCATGACGCTGGAATCCTGGTCCATGGGGATCGTGCGCCCGGTAATGGAGAAATACCCCTATGCCTGGGTTTTCTTCGTTCCCTTCATCATGGTCACGACCTTCGCCGTGGTGAACCTGCTGGTCGGTCTGATCGTGAATTCGATGCAGGACGCCCACCAGGAGGATACGAGGGAAGAGACGGACAGCTATCGCGACGAAGTGCTGCGACGGCTCGAGTCGATCGAAAAACGGATTTCCGAGCGGGACCCGACTGCGCCCAAGCGTGAGTGAGGCGGAAAAATTTCTATGCCTGTGGCCCCGTTTGGTGGTAGATCACAAGAAAAAACAGGACATGAGACAGGCAGATGCAGAGACGGAATTTCCTGACTGGTGTGGTCGGCACCGCCGCCGCGATGACTGTGGGCGGATGTACGCCAAGCAAGTTCAAACGCTATGACGGACCGCCGGTTACCCATGTGGTCCTGAACAAGGCCGACCGTCGGCTGTACCTTCTGAACGAATCGAACGTGCTGGAAGCCTATGACGTCGGACTTGGCTTTGCTCCGGTCGGGCACAAGCAGGTCGAAGGCGACGGAAAGACGCCGGAAGGCACCTATGTCATCGACCGGCGCAATCCGAACAGCCAGTACCACCTGTCGATCGGGATCTCCTATCCCAACCGCCAGGACCTCGAAACCGCGCGCGCGATGGGGAAATCACCCGGTGGCGACATTTTCATCCACGGGCAGAAACACGCCTCGCGCCGCCGCAAGACGGACGGTGACTGGACATATGGATGTATCGCGGTGTCGAACACGGAAATGGAGCAGATCTACGCCATGGTCCGGAACGGGACCCCGATCACGATCAACCCGTGACGTCCGGGTAACCTCGACTCAGGCCCCGACGACGAGCGTCCACCAGATCTTGCCGTTGCTTTCCTGATACCAGGAAAATCCCATGCGACGGGCATTCCGCGCCAGTATGACCCGGCGCGTGTCCGGCTGATCCATCCAGGCGGCCAGCGTTTCCAGCTCGGTTTCGTAGGTTTCGGAGATGTTCTCGCCCACCAGTTCGCCAACATACCCGGCGCGCCGCACCCGGTCGATGGGAGAGGACCCGTCGGAGCCGAAATGCCACGGGCGGTTCTGATTCGACATGTCGCGGGCATGTGTCGCGGCCGCCGCGTTCAGGTTGGGATCCAGCGACAGCGGCGCGGCACCGGATGCCTGCCGCAGTGCATTGATCGAATCGAGCATGCGGAACTGGATCGTGCCCGTGTCGTTGGGCCGTATGGTGTAGACCTTGGGCAACGGCTTGCCATCACTGCCCATCTGCGGCGGTGCGGATGGCGCACAGGAAAACAGCGCGAGTGTCAGGACAGACAGAAGGGCAAGCAGACGCAGCATTCGGGGCAGCTCCAGAGAGTTCCAGAAGTACCGACGTCCCTTACACGCGGGCGACGGCCAAGACAAATGCACAACTTCGTCAACGGGCAGTCTAACGCCGGTTTGATTTGCAACTGAGGCACCCGCACCATATCTACAACTCCAAATCCGAGCGATTGAGCAAGGGACAGGACCGATGACGACGAATCCGCTGAAAACACACACCCGCCGCGGCTTTCTGGCCGGTTCGGCAGCTCTGCTTGCGGCGCCGGCGCTGGCGCAGGACGCTGCCGCGGTCAACAGCGCCAATACGACCGAGGTCGAGCGTGACCTGAACCAGACCGTTCGCCGGAACATCTCCAGCTTCCGCACGCTGGATTGGCGGCCCTATTTCAGCAACCTCGACAAGGGCGCGATCCTCGTGGACATCGACAGCCGCGCTGTACACTACTGGAGCGACGACCAGAGCCTCTACCGGCTCTATCCGTCGAGCGTTCCGCTGACCGAGGAACTCACGCGCCGCGGACGCACGGAAGTCGTGCTGAAGGATCCCGAGCCCGACTGGCGTCCGACGCCGTCCATGAAAGAGCGCAACCCGGAATGGCCGGACTATATCGGCCCCGGACCGGACAACCCGCTGGGGACACGGGCGCTGCATCTGAGCTGGACGTACTACCGGATCCACGGCACCCACGATACCCGCAAGATCGGGCGCCGGTCATCCAACGGCTGCATCGGTCTTTACAACGAACATATCGAGGAACTTTACGAACTGGCCCGGGTCGGAACGCAAGTGTTGCTTATTTGACAACCTTTGGTCGGCAGTGCGCGAAAACGCTTTCAACACATTTGCAATCGCGAAATTTTGCTGCGTATAACGAATTCACGAGGTAAGTCTACGTGCACTTCGGACCCGTTCGCAGTGTGCCTACTGGAGGTTAATATGAAGAAACTCGTTCTCGCCGCCGCGCTGACCGCTGCTGCTTCCACCGCTTTCGCAGGTGGTGTTGCAGAGCCGATCATCGAAGCTCCCGTTGTTGTCGAAGAAACCACCGGTTCCTCGGCAGGCATCGTTGTTCCGCTGATCCTTCTCGCGATTCTCGTGGCAGCAGTGGCTGACTGATAAGTCGCCGGTCAAGAAATCGAAAAAGGCGGTGCAGATTGCACCGCCTTTTTTTTGTTCGATTCGAAAGCGAATACGGGTTCAGTCAAGCCAACCCTTCAGGTTGTTCTCGATCACCGCTGACAGCGCGGAAATATGTGCGTCGTCGTCGTTCAGGCAGGGGATGTAAGTGAACTGTTCCCCACCCGCATGTTCGAAGCTTTCGCGGATTTCCTCGTTGATTTCTTCGAGGGTCTCGATGCAGTCGGCCGAGAAGGCCGGTGCGCAGACGGCGATCTTCTTCTTGCCTTGTTCGGCCAGCCGCGCGACCTCCTCGACCGTGTAGGGCTTCAGCCATTCCTCGGGTCCGAAGCGCGACTGGAACGTCGTGGTGATCTCCCTATCGTCCCAGCCCAGGCGCTCCTTCAGAAGCCGCGTCGTCTTCTGGCACTGGCAATGATACGGATCGCCTTCGAGCAGGTATCGCTGCGGCACCCCGTGATATGAGCAGACGAGAATGTCCGGCCGATCCTCGAGCTGCGCGTAGGCCGTCTCGATCGAAGCGGCGAGCGCATCGATGTAGAGCGGATGGTCGAAATAGGGCTCTACCGTGCGGGTCGTGGGTTGCCATTTCTCGTGCATCAGCGCGCGGAAGAACTCGTCGTTCGCGGTGGCCGACGTCGCGCCCGCATAGTGCGGGTAAAGCGGGAAGAACAGGATCTTGTGGCATCCCGCCTCCACCATGTTGCGGACCCTGGATCTGGTCGACGGGTTTCCATAGCGCATGCAGAAGTCGACCATCACCTGATCGCCGTAACGGGCCTGCATCGCTTCGGTAATCTTTGCGGTTTGCTGCTTGGTGATCGTCATCAACGGGCTTTCGCCCGCCTCATGGTTCCAGATCGATTTGTAGGCCGCTCCGCTGGTGAAGGGCCGCTTGGACAGGATGACGAGTTGGAGCAGCGGCTGCCAGAGCCACGGAGAGTAGTCTATGACGCGCTGATCCGACAAAAACTCGTTCAGATAGCGGCGCATCGACCAATAGTCATAGTTGTCGGGCGTCCCGAGATTCGCGAGCAGGACGCCGACTCGGGCCGGCGGCAGCGCCGGATGGTCGGAACCGGCATGCGAGGGGCGAACGGCCTTCCTGGTGTCGTCGAGCATCATTTTTTCCGATCAATCATGTCGACCGTCAGATAAACGCAATTGCTTCGGCGTCAATCTGGCAGCGACGTTTCGTCCGTGCCCAGCGCATCGGCCAGACGTGTTTGCGCCGATCCCGGGCGCAGCGGTTGCGGTTGTGTGTCCGACGGGGCCCATCCGGTCAGCGTCACCAGTTCGAAACTCGCACGCAGGGCTTTCCGATCTCCGGGAAAATGCGTGGCATAGAGTTCCTCCGCCTGCTGGAACAGGCCGCGGCGGGTCGCCTTTCTGTCGCGCGCGGCGAGCGCGTTGCCCTCGCCCATGTGTCGCAGATCGTGCAGGAGGGACAGGAGATCGCCGTATTCCGCGGCCACGGTCACGGCATCCGCAACCGGAAGGGCGAACCCGGCGCGCTGCAACAACGCGCCAAGGTCACGGATGTCGCCCATCGGCAAGATGCGCGGCGACAGCCCGCCACGAAGGGATGCTTCGGCCTGCGAGAGGCAACTGCGCAATTCGTTCAATGTCCGCCCGGCGGGAAGAACCGCCAGCAGAAGCCCGTCCGGCACAAGGGCCCGGCGGCACTGGATCAACTGGCCGACCGGGTCGTTTGCCCAATGCAACGCCATCGCGTGAATCACGAGATCATGGGCGCCGGGCTCCAGCTGCAACGTCTCGGCGTCCTCGATCATCACCGCGTTCTTGAGTGTGTCGCGCCAGAAACCGGGATGACCGGTGACGATTGCGGGAGTCGTAAACGTCTTCTTAACCATGGCGAGACGATCTTCGACTTCGCCCCGCGCGATCTCGTGCAGGAACAGCGCGTCGGATCGGACGCGCGCACGGTTGCGGGCCAGCGCGTCGCGGTCGATCAGCCTGGGGGCAGAAGAGGATGACATGGAACGCCTTGTAGAATGCTGAGACAGCAGGTTCAAACCGCGTTGCGGATTCTCTTTCCGCCAAGTTGCGCAGGGTGCGGCGGCCCGGTCGAGAGCGATTTCGGTCTTTGCGCCGATTGCTGGCGCCAGCTTCCGCTGATCTCGGGGCCGGTCTGCGAGACGTGTGGCGTTCCCCTGCTTGTCGCGGACCCCTGGGAAGTGGCGCAATGTGATGACTGTCACCGGGTGCCCCGACCCTGGTGCCGCGGTCGGGCGGCGATGCGGTACACGGACATGGGACGTAAACTCGTGCTGGCGCTCAAGCACGGAGACCGGCAGGACATCGCCGTGACCGCCGGCACATGGCTGGCGCGCGCGGCCCGTCCGCTGGTGTGCGACGATACGATAATCGTCCCCGTGCCGCTCCATTGGTCGCGGCTGATCAAGCGGCGCTACAACCAGTCGGCACTCATGGTGAAACAGTTGGGGCCGCTCCTCGACCGCCCGATACTGCTCGACGGTCTGATCCGGACGGAGCGAACGCGGCCGCTGGAGGGCGTGACGGCCGAGGAGCGGTTCGGTCGTCTTTCCGGGGTCATCGCCGCCAATCCCGCCCGGGCGGACCGGCTGAAGGGCCGCCACGTCCTGATCGTGGACGATGTGCTGACCAGCGGGGCGACCTTTGCCGCCGCGACAGAGGCCAGTTATGCCGCAGGCGCAAGGCAGGTCGACGTGCTGGCACTGGCAAGGGTCTGCAAAGACCACTAGATGGGTGACTGAACCCGACCAAACCCATGGAACAGACATGAAACCGGTGGAAATCTACACCTCGCCCCTTTGTGGCTTCTGCCACGCGGCCAAGCGGCTGCTGACCGAGAAGGGCGTGAGCTTTTCCGAGATCGACGTGTTTGCCGACCCGTCCCGCAAGCCGGAAATGATTCAGCGCGCGGGCGGACGCCGTACCGTGCCGCAGATATTCATCGGCGACACGCATGTGGGCGGTTGCGACGAACTCTACGGTCTGGAACGCGCCGGCAAGCTCGACCCGATGCTGGCCGCGTGATGCGCGGCGCGTTGCTGCAACTCTGCTCCTCGGACGATCCCGCGGAGAATCTTGCCACGGTGCGTGCGATGATCGCCGAGGCCTGCGAGCAGGGGGCGGAGTTCATCCTGACGCCCGAGGTCACGAACTGTGTGTCGATGAGCCGCGATCACCAGCGAGAGGTTCTGCATCTGGCCGAGGACGATCCGACGCTCGCGGCATTGCGAGAAACGGCAAGGGCGCATGGTGTGTGGTTGCTGCCTGGGTCCCTGGCGGTAAAGACCGGAGATCCGGACGGGCGATTCGCCAATCGCTGTTTCCTGATCGATCCTGAGGGACAGATCCGTGCGGAATACGACAAGATCCACATGTTCGACGTCGATATCGACGCCGAAGAGTCCTTCCGCGAAAGCAGCGGCTATCGCCCCGGAACTCGCGCCGTGGTCGCGGATACGCCGTTCGGGCGGCTCGGGCTGTCGATCTGCTACGACATGCGGTTTCCGCAGCTCTACCAGGCGCTGGCCCGCGCCGGGGCGCGGATCCTGACCGTCCCGGCCGCGTTCTCGCCGGTGACCGGTGCCGCGCATTGGCACAGCCTGCTGAGAGCGCGAGCGATCGAGACCGGCTGTTTCGTCCTCGCCCCCGCGCAGACCGGCACGCACAAGGCGCAGTCGGGCAAGCAGCGCAAGACATACGGGCATTCGCTCGTGGTATCGCCCTGGGGCGAGGTTCTGCTCGATGCAGGAACGAAACCGGGTGTTTATATATTTGATCTGGAACCAAATTCCGTCGATGATGCGCGCCGCAGGGTACCGTCCCTGCAGAATGCGCGGGATTTCGACGGACCGGAATGAGCTCGGAGACGAACAACGCACTTGTCATCGCCCTCTTCAGTGAAGTGTTGGCGGCCGATCAGGCGATCCGCCACAAGCTGAGCCGGGTCCTGCCCAAGGGTATGGAGCTGTCGCATTTTTCGGTCCTGAATCATCTCGCGCGGACCATGGAGGAGCGCAGCCCGGCGCAACTCGCCAATACCTTCGGCGTGACGCGTGGCGCGATGAGCAACACGCTCTCGAAGCTGGAATGGGCCGGCTACGTCCATGTACGCCCCGATTGGGATGACGCGCGGCGAAAGATGGTGGCGATCAGCCCGGCAGGCCGTGCTGCACGGGATCTGGCGATAAGCGCCATCGCCCCGCTGGTGAACGAGGCGGTGAACGAGCTGGGCGTGGAGGAGGTACGGCGCGCACTGCCGATCCTGCGGGCCTTGCGCTCGCAGATGGCCCCGGAGACATGACGCCGCCGGGTCGAAAAGCGGTCCGGCGGCGCTTCGCTATCCCGGTTTGACGGCGGCCGTGACGTAGTTCACGCTGAGATCCCGGGCAGACAGCGACCACGTCCAGCTGATCGGGTTGAAGACGAAGCCCTTTCTGTCCACGGGGTTCAGGCCCGCAGCCTCGATCATCGCAAAGAGCTCGTCCGGTGTGATGAACTTCTGCCATTCGTGCGTACCCTTCGGCAGCCACCGCATCACGTGCTCGGCTCCGACGATCGCCATCATGAAGCTCTTGGCGTTTCGGTTGATGGTCGAGCAGATGTGCAGACCGCCCGGTTTCAGAAGTCTCTGGCAGGCATCGAGGTAGGCCTGCGGGTCGGCGACGTGCTCGACCACTTCCATGTTCAGAACAACGTCGAATTCCTCGCGATCGGCCACCATCGCTTCGGCCGTTGTGTGACGGTAATCGATGTCCAGTCCGGATTGCTCGGCATGAACCTGAGCCACCGGTATGTTGCGCTCTGCCGCGTCGGCCCCGACAACCCTCGCCCCGAGACGCGCCATCGGCTCGCAAAGAAGTCCGCCGCCACAGCCGATGTCGAGCAACCGCAGCCCTTCGAACGGTCGCTTCGTACTCAGGTCGCGGTCGAATTCCGCGGCGATCTGCCGCGTGATGTAATCCAGCCGGCACGGGTTCAGCATGTGCAGAGGCTTGAACTTGCCGCGTGGATCCCACCATTCGGCGGCCATTGCCTCGAATTTCGCGATCTCCCCGGCGTCAACCGTGTTTTGTTGCGCTTGCATTCTCAATTCCATATGCTCTTCTGCCTTTGCGCTCTATATAGGCCATTAATGGACAAATACCCGGATCAAAAACGCGGAGCCCAGTTTCTGTACCCGCCCGCCGACCCGTTCGACCAGCGCATGGTGGACGTGGGCGACGGGCACAGGCTCTATGTTGAGCAGTGCGGCAATCCGGCGGGTGTTCCGGTGGTGGTGCTGCATGGCGGACCGGGCGGCGGGTGCAGTCCGGCCATGCGGCGGTACTTCGACCCCGACCACTACCGCGTGATCCTGTTCGACCAGCGCGGATGCGGCCGATCCCGGCCCCATGCCAGCGTCGCCAACAACACGACCTGGCATCTGGTCGCGGACATAGAGTTCTTGCGTGAGACCTTCGATATCGACGACTGGATCGTGTTCGGCGGAAGTTGGGGCGCGACACTCGCGCTGATCTACGCGCAGACCCATCCCGACCGGGTGACGCATCTCGTGCTGCGGGGGGTGTTCCTTGCGACGCAGGCGGAACTCGACTGGTTCTATGGTGGCGGCGCCGGCAAGTTCTGGCCCGACAATTGGCAGAAACTGCTCCACCCGATTCCGGAGGAGGAGCGGGGTGACCTGATCGCGGCCTACAACAGACGTTTGTTCTGTGGCGATCTGATGGTGGAGTCCCGGTGTGCGCGGGCCTGGGCATCGTGGGAAAATGCTTTGGCGTCCTTCCAGTCGGGCGGTGCCACCGGCGAAAGCCCGGGCGAATACGCGCGCGCCTTTGCGCGGCTGGAGAACCATTATTTCACCAATCGCGCCTTCCTGGAGCGGGACGGTCAGATTCTGGAGGATATGGACCGCATCGCGCATATCCCGGGGATCATCGTTCAGGGCCGCTACGACATGATCTGTCCGCCGGAAGCGGCCTGGAAGCTGAAACAGCGCTGGCCCGCGGCGGAACTCAAACTGGTCCACAAGGCCGGCCACGCGTTGTCCGAACCTGGTATCAGCGCGGAACTGGTCCGCGAAATGGACAGGCTGGCGCTGCCATGACCCGGATCGACCGACGCGCGCTGTTCGCCACCGGTTCGGCGGCCGCACTGCTGGCCGCGGTCGGCGTGTCTGCGGAGGCGCGACCGTCCCGCGGCGGTCACTTGCGCGCGGCCTTGTCGGGTGGCGACCGGACGGAGAGCCTTCTCGACATTCCCGGGGGCCGGTTCCTGCAGGCCGTTCGAAAGGCGGTGTTCGAGTCGCTGACCGATATCGCGCCGGATGGCACGTTGCAGCCAGCGCTCGCCGAAAGCTGGAAGGGATCGGAGGACGGACATACCTGGACCTTCCGGATCAGGGATGACGTGGTGTTTCACGACGGTGCGCAATTGCGCGTGGCGGATGTGATCGCCTCGCTGCGCGCGTTCGGCATTGACGCGGTTGAGGTCGGAGACGACTCCGGGACCGTCTCGGTCCGGCTGTCCGTGGCCGATCATGCATTTCCGTTCTGGCTGGCGCGGGACGGTTTCGCCGTCTTCCGTGCAGACGAACTGGCCTCCGGAATGCCGATGGCGGGCACCGGGCTCTACCGTATCCGTCGCCTCGACATGGGCCGGGGGTTTCTGGGCGAAAGGGTCGAGACGCACCGCAAGGACGGCGCCGCCGGCTGGTTCGACACGGTCGAGTT
>CBDUPF010000002.1:0-39949 GCA_965369035.1 uncultured Aliishimia sp. | reverse complement strand
CCTCAGAAGGTCGATTTCGGCCTGGCGCTCCGCTCCCTCCGCGACGACGACCATGTTCAATCCGCGGCCCAGTTCGACGATACCCTTCAGCAACTCCTTCGAGCGCACCGAGGTGTGGGCGCCGTCGACGAAAAGGCGGTCGATCTTGAGCTTGTTGAAGGGCAGTTCCTTGAGGTAGCCGAGCGACGAATACCCGGTTCCGAAATCGTCGAGCGCCAGGGTCACGCCAAGGGACCTCAGATCCTTGAGGACCTTGCGAACCCGCCCTTCGGCCTGATTGACCAGCAGGCTTTCGGTCAATTCAAGGCAGAGCAAAGACGGCCAAAGGCCGGTTTCGTTCAGCACCTGCTCGACGTCCGATACAAGATCCGAGTGCCAGATCTGAGCGGCGGACACGTTGACCGCGATTTCCCGCGGCGGTTCTCCGGCATCAAGCCAGTCCACCGCCTGTTTCGCTGCGGCCCGCAGAACCCAGATGCCGATGTCGCAGATCAGGTGCGAGCTTTCCGCGATGGGAATGAATTCATTCGGCGGAATCGGGCCGCGTTCGGGATGATTCCAGCGGATCAGTGCCTCGTAACCGGCCACGCGTCCGGTCGTCAGATCGACCTGTGGCTGGTAATGGAGCGAGAGCCCGGTATCTTCGGTGATCGCGTTGCGCAGATCGCGTGAGAGCGCCAGCTTGTTCTGGACCGTTGCGTTGAGGTCGTGGCTGAAGAATTCGAAGCGATCTCTGCCCTTGTCCTTGGCAAGGTAAAGGGCGAGGTCGGCGTTTCGCAGCAGGTCGGTCAGGTCGCGGCCATCCTCCGGTATGCGGGCGATGCCGATACTGGTGCTCACGTTGACTTCGCCGCGCTCGAGGGTCAGCGGACAGTTGAGCGTGTCGTTCAATCGCCGGGCAAGCGCCTCGAGCTCTTCCTTGCCGGCCTCCGGCACGATGATCGCGAATTCGTCTCCGCCGAGGCGGGCGAGGAAATGTTCCGGTTCGAGCGCGCCCAGAAGCAGGCGGCTCGCCTTTCGGAGAAGCTCATCCCCGGCGGCATGTCCAAGTGAGTCGTTGACTTCCTTGAACCGGTCGAGGTCGAGGAGCATCAGCGCGCCGTTGAAGCTGTCTGCCTGGGAGGTATCCAGGATCTCGTTCACTTCGCGCTGGAACAACGCCCTGTTGGCCAGCCCGGTCAGCGGATCGAAATAGGCCAGTTTTTCGAGCTGCTCCTCGGCGTTCTTGCGTTCGGTGATGTCCTGAATCGTTCCGTAGAATCCGGTGACCTTGCCGTTTTCGTCCTTGCGGGCCTTGCTGGTCACCACGACATCGGCGACCGATCCGTCCATCTTGCGCATCTTCACGTCGATGCTCTTGACCTCGCCGGTCCGCAACACCTTCGCCTGGGACGCCAGCACCTTCTTGTCGCCATTGTCGACGTAGGACGCCATGACCGCATCGTGGGTGGTCTCGAACGTGTCCGGATCGCGGCCCAGCAATTCGTAAGTTTCCGGCGCCCACCAGATGTGGTCATCGCCCAGATTGTAGCTCCAATCGCCGATCCGGCCTATTCTCTGCGCTTCGATCAGCTGTTCTGACCGCGCGGTGAGCAGCGCTTCGGCTTCGGCCAGCCGTATCTTGTGCTCTTCGGTGGCCGTCACATCCGAGCCGGTTCCGCGAAAGCCGGTGAAAGACCCGTTCTCATCGAACTTCGGCAACCCGCTCACGAGGAAGTAGGACATCTTCTCCGGCGCGACGAACATCCGAAACAGGACGTTCTTGAACGGTTGTGGCTGTTGGTTGTCGAACAGCTCGAGCAGGTCTTCCATCTTGGGCACGTCTTCGTCGTGAAGCGGAAGGGCGCTCAGATGTTGCCCGATGATGTTGTCCAGTTCGACGCCGATGTTGTGGGCGAAGCTTTCCGTGAGAAGGCTGATACGATGCTGTGCATCGGTCTCCCAGCACCAGTCCGACGCGGTGGCGGTGAAGTCGCGGAAGCGCGCTTCGCTTTCGGCAAGCTGCTGCTCGGCATGATGTTGATCGGTGACGTCGCGGTGGATCGAAACCCAGCCGCCGGTCTCGAGCGGGATTGTCGAGTAGTGAATGATCTGCCCGTTGGCGAGTTGCCACGTCCTGTCGAATGCCACGCCCCGTTGCCCGACCGACAATGCGTCGTTGCTTGCCTCGTCGAGCAAATCCGCCCCGACCGTTTCGGTCTCCTTGAGATATGTGATGATGTCCCTGACGGAGGTTCCGGGCTCGACCAGCGTCTTCGGCAGCCCGTATATCGCGGCATAGGTGCGGTTGGCGACGGTCAGGTCCCCGTCGGGGCCGAACATGCTGAGACCGCGTCCCATGTTCTCCACCGCGGCCTCGAAGCGCATGCTCTGTGCGGCAAGGTCGGCCTCGCGTTGCCGTGCTTCGGTGATGTCGCGATCCGCGCCGAGAAACCGTGGCTCGCCATCCGGTGTCAGGTAGAAGACGCCGGACGTCACGATGTGGCGCACTTCGCCGTCGCGCCGAACGATGCGAAAACTCATTTCGAGGTTTTCGCCCGAGGTCATCGCGTGTTCCGCCTTGCGCATCGTCTCCGCCTTGTCGTCCGGGTGCAGCGCATCGTTCCAGTGCGACAGCGGTATGTTCTCGCCCGCGCCACCCGGGAAGTCGTACATCTTGGCAAGCACGCTGTCGCAGGAGAAGGTCTGCGTTTCTAGATCGATTTCCCAGACGCCCACGCCCGAGGCCTTCAACGCAAGTTCGTGACGTCGCTTCAGCGCGTCGACGGCCTGGTTGGACCGCATCAGGGCTGTGATGTCCGTGTCGGTTCCCGTGAAGCGGGTCGGAATGCCGCTTTCATTCCACTCCACGGCCTGGCCGCGGCACGATATCCAGACCCACTCGCCGTCCGTTCGGCGCTCGCGGTATTCAAATGAGAAAAAGTCGACGAGACCGGAGTTGTACTCCCTTTCCTTCTGCCGGACATGCTCGAGATCGTCGGGATGTACCCGGGCTTCCCAGGCTTCAAGCGTATCGACGATTTCCTCGTCGTCGGCGAATCCCCGCATGCGTTTCCAGGCATTCGAATAAAATCGCGTTCCCTTCGCGATGTTGTAGTCCCAGATGCCGTGTTCGGCCGCTTCGATGGCATAGCGCCAGGTACTCTCGCGATAGGCGAGTTCGTCCCGCTCCTTCATCACGTCGTCGACATCGACGATCTGCAGCGCGGAAACCCCGCCGATATGGATCTGTTGAACCAGCCCCCAGAACGTCGAGCCATCCAATCTTTTCAGCCGCTTGGGAGCCGTTGTACTTTGGCAGCCTGCGAGTTCGGACTTCTCGGTCGCGCCCGGGATGTCCGCGATCAGACCGAAGTGCTTTCCCACCAATTGCCCTTGGGAAGCGCCGAATGCCCGGCAGGCGGCCGGGTTGGCATATGTGATGTGGCAATCATCGCCGCAGCGGAGCACGGCCTCGGAAAACGCGTCCATGATTGCCTGCCATTGCCCAGCATCGGCTGTAATGGGGTCGTTCGTCGCGGTCATAATGTCTCCATCCGCGGGGACTATTGTAATGCCCGGGTTAATTTTTGGTTGCGGCATGTCCGAAGGCAGCCCGGTCCGGCTGGACAAGCAACAGCCGATCAATCAACGTCGCGTCAGCCCCTCCAGCCAAATTGACCGCCCCGCGCCGGGTGTCAGTCGGAGCAGCATCGGTATTCCGGCAATCGCGGCGAAGTCTGATCCCGAGAGGCGTGGCTCTTTGCAGCGTTCGGTATCGTGGGTCAAAGCCATGTCCGCGATGAACAGCGATATTGATGAACCGAGTCCCGCGAAAAACGAGCCCATCGGTGAACGATCGCGACCGACCTGGGGCGCAAAGGCAACTTTGACGACTAGGGTGTCTCGTCATAGTCGGTACAAGCAACGGACCAAATGTCGGTAAACTATGCCGGGATTGGCCGATACACCGTGACCGACCCGCACGAACGGACCAGATGGATATCCAAGAAACTCAGGGTGATGGTGGCGGAGAGACAGGGATTCGAACCCTGGGACCCCGTGAAGGGTCAACGGTTTTCGAGACCGCCCCGTTCGACCACTCCGGCACCTCTCCGCGGTCAGGAGGCTCTCTAGTCACCTTTGCTGGCGCTGACAAGACAAAACCCCGTCCAAATCCATGTTATCGGGTAACCATTTGTTACCCGGCCCCTTGTTCCGGCGCGGCAAATTCTTAACCTTGGAATGACCGAGTGAGAGGATCATCATGGGCTTTCGGCAAATCGGATCGGGCGTCGCTGGCGCCTTCGTGATCGTGTGGCTTGCGACTGCGGCGGTGGCTGCAAGCGCCGATCGCGGCCGCATCGAGGATTTCCTGCACATAACCGGATTTGACGTGGCGCTGGAAAGCATCCGGCTGAGCGCGGGTACGGCGCCTGCCATGCTGGGGCTGGAGGCGGAAGACTTCGGCACGCAGTGGTCACGCCTCACCGACCGCGTGTTCGGGACCGGGAAGATGCACGCCATCGCTGTCGACATCCTTGAGAACACGCTCAGCGAAGAGTTGTTGAGCCACGCGGCCGGGTTCTATGGCTCCGACCTGGGTCAGCGGATCGTCGAAGCGGAGAACGCCTCGCACATGGTCGAGGATGACGCGGCCAAGACCGAAGCGGGGGAGGCGATCGTGTCGGCCCTCGTGCGGCACGGGTCGGATCGGATCGTGGATCTGAAACGGATGACGGCTGCTTCGGACAGCGCCGGCGCCTCGGTGCGCGCGATCCAGGAAATCCAGGTGCGGTTCCTCATGGCGGCGGCCGGAGCGGGGGTGATCGAGCTGCGCATGGACGAGCCCGACCTGCGGGCGCTGCTGGCGGAGCAGGCTGGCGATCTCGAGCGCTCCATCCGGTTGTCTGCGCTCAGCAATGCGGCCTATACCTATCAGGCGTTCTCCGACGCCGAGGTCGAAGCCTATGCCGACGCGCTGGAGCATCCGAAGATGCGCGAGGTCTATGATCTGATGAATGCGGTCCAATACGAGGTGATGGCCAACCGGTTCGAGGCCCTCGCCGCCGAGATGGCGGCGCTTCAGCCGAGCACCGACCTGTGATCCGGGCGCTCGGCCTCGCGATCGGCCTTCTCTGCACGCCCGGACTGGCATTCGCGGACGCGTCGCTGTCGCGCCTCTACGATCTGCTGGCGATCAAGGACTACGTTGCCATTGCGCGGGCCGAGGGGCTGGCCGACGCGGACAACGTCTCGCGAGACATGCTGGGGCGGCCCGCCGACGCGGGTCTGCTCGATCAATTGGGCCGCATCTATGACGTGTCGCGGATGGAGGCGACGGTCCTGGAGCATCTGGCTGACCTGACCAACGAGGAGATCGAGGCGTCGATTGCCTACTTCCAGACCGACACGGCGATGGCGATCACCGAACTCGAGGTCGCCGCACGGCGGGCGATGATGGACGAGGACGTGGAGCAATCCGCGCGCCGGGCCTGGCTGGAGGCTTCGTCGACGCAGGCGTTTCTGGTTGCGCGTATCGAGGCGATTTCTCAGGCCAACGACCTCGTGGAGCGCAACGTGTCGGGGGCTCTGAACTCCAACCTGCGTTACTTTCAGGGGCTGGCGGATGGGGGTGGCCTCGAGTTGACGGAGGACGAAATCCTGAACCTCGTATGGGGGCAGGAGGCGGATATTCGTGTCGAAACGGAATCCTGGCTTGGTGGCTACTTCCTTCTTGCCTACGAGTCGCTGGACGCAGGCGATCTCGACGGCTACCTCGCGTTCTGGCAAAGCCCCGCAGGTCAGGCGCTGAACACCGTGATCTTCGCCGGGTTCAACGAAGTCTACGACGACGTATCCTATGCGACGGGGCGAGTTCTGGCGTTGAACATGATGTCACAGGAACTCTGACGGCTGCGGCCCGGAAATCTCCTCGGAACCCCCTTGACTTGACCGGCCGCTGTGTGGATAAGCCCGCATCCCGGCGCGGGGCGACTTGCGTGCGGGCCAATATCAATGACGCAATCAAGCGCGCTGTCCGAGGTGGCCGGGCCCAAGGTGCTCTGGCCGACAACTCCCGAAACGGGGACCACAGGACGCGGAAGACGTGAAGGAAAGAACGATGTTCGCAGTCCTCAAGACGGGCGGCAAGCAGTACAAGGTTTCCTCCGGCGATACGCTCCGGGTGGAAAAGCTGGCTGCCGACGCAGGTGAAAAGGTCCAGTTCAACGAAATCCTGATGCTGGGCGGTGACGCTCCGGTGGTAGGGTCTCCGCTGGTCAGCGGCGCGGCGGTGCAGGCCGAAGTGCTGGATCAGGTCAAGGGTGACAAGGTCATCCACTTCGTGAAGCGGCGCCGGAAGCACGGCTCGAAGCGCACGAAGGGTCATCGCCAGCAACTGACCCTGCTGCGCGTGACGGATATTCTCGCTTCCGGTGCGGATGCATCCGGCGTGAAGGCTGCCGTCGGCGCCGGTTCGGCACCCGCAACGGCCGAGGCGCCGAAGCCGGCCGCACCAAAGGCAAAAGCGGCGAAAGCCGATGCCGCGCCGAAACCGAAAGCCGCTCCGAAGGCGGAAAAAGCCGCGGCGGCCGAGGCCGGATCCGCGGACGATCTGAAGCAGTTGTCCGGTGTCGGTCCGGCGCTGGAAAAGAAACTGAACGAGGCCGGTGTGACGACCCTCGCCCAGATCGCAGCATGGACCGAAGCGGACATTGCTGATATGGATGAGAAGTTGTCGTTCAAGGGCCGCATCCAGCGCGAAGGCTGGGTCGAGCAGGCCCAGGCGCTGGTCAAGGGGTAAGGAGAGAGATCAATGGCACACAAGAAAGCAGGCGGTTCCTCCCGCAACGGCCGCGACTCCGCGGGCCGTCGCCTCGGCGTGAAACTCTACGGTGGCGAAACCGCCAATCCGGGCAACATCATCGTGCGTCAGCGCGGCACGAAGTTCTGGCCCGGCCAGGGCGTGGGCATGGGCAAGGATCACACGATCTTCGCGACCGATGCCGGGGCCGTGACTTTCCACAAGGGGCTCAAAGGGCGTACATTCATTTCCGTCCTTCCGGTAGCGGAGGCTGCGGAGTAAGCCGACAACCTTTTTGATGGCGAGAATTTCAAGGGGGATCGGCAGAACGCTGCCGGTCCCCCGCGCGTTTGTTAGGGAGTGAGACCAATGATGACAAAAGCCTGCGACCGACCGTCTCGCGGCATGTCGCGAAACGCCGTCGATATGAATGTTCGACCGTACGCGTTCATGGCGCGGGCCCATATCGGTCCGGCCTTTCGAAAATCTGAGAGTTTACCAATTTTCAATGCCCACGACGGTATGGCTGGCCCTTGTTCGGGCGGCCCGTGGCTGTTGCGGCGGCCAATGGGTCCCGGAACTTCAAGCTTCCGCGATCCGAGAATTGCCTGAGCGGGTCGGCCGTGCATCGCACGTCCGTTGACGATGGTCCTTGTCTGAGGAGGGATGAGACCAATGAGATACGAAACGATTTTGAACCAGCCCGTCATCGCAACCGAGTGGTTCGACCTGCGGCCGGTGCGCAAGTCCGATCAGGGCCTGATCGAACATTACGGGAGCGATCCACGCGTCGCGCGCATGACGACGTCCATTCCGCATCCGCTGCCGCCCGGCGCGGCCGCGGATTTCGTGGCGCGATCGATGTCGGAGGACCGGACCGAGGACGTCTGGGTCATGGATGCGACGCGGACCGGCGGGGCAGAACTGATGGGGCTCATCTCGCTCTGGCGCCTCGACCGTGACCAGTCCGAAATCGGCTACTGGGTCGCACCGGCCTTCTGGAACGTGGGCGTGGCGCAGACGGCGGTCCAGGCGCTGGTCGATGCCAATCCCCAGGATTGCAGGACGATTTTCGGATCGGTGTTTCAGGACAACCCGGCGTCGGCCCGGGTGCTGACACGCTGCGGTTTCGCCTATCTGGGCGATGCCGAAAGCTTCTCGGTGGCGCGGGACGCGACGGTCCCGACATGGACCTATCTGAAGACGCTTCGGTGAAATCTCGGACATAGTGATACGGGACCGGGCGCGGGTCATTGCCGGCGCCCGGCAACCGTTGTCCCCAAGACTGGCGCACGCCGGCGTTTCATCCGTGCCCGGTCGACTCGCGCGCTCGCGCACCCTCCCTTTGTGCTCTCTGCAACCCGGGGTCAGCGCTTCGCGCCGGCTTGAGTGTTTCGGGACAAAGGGATAGACGGCAGCGGTACGACGCCGGGGATTGCTGAGCGATGAAATTTCTTGATCTTGCCAAGGTCCATATCCGCTCGGGCAGCGGCGGTGCAGGATGCATTTCGTTCCGGCGAGAGAAATACATCGAATTCGGCGGGCCGGATGGCGGCGATGGCGGCAACGGCGGGTCCGTCTGGGCCGAGGCGGTGGACGGTCTCAATACCCTGATCGACTTCCGTTATCAGCAGCATTTCTTCGCCGAGAACGGCCGTCCCGGCATGGGGCGCCAGCGCACGGGCAAGTCGGGCGAGGATATCGTTCTGCGCGTTCCGGTGGGTACGGAGATTTTGGAAGAGGATCAGGAGACGGTGATCGCCGATCTGACCGAGGTCGGGCAGCGCGTGGAACTGGCGCATGGCGGCAACGGCGGCTGGGGCAACCTGCATTTCAAGTCCGCGACGAACCAGGCCCCACGGCGCGCCAATGCCGGTCAGGACGGGGTGGAGCGCACGCTGTGGCTGCGGCTGAAGCTGATCGCGGATGTGGGGTTGTTGGGTCTGCCCAATGCCGGCAAGTCGACCTTCCTCGCGGCCACCTCGAACGCACGGCCCAAGATCGCGGATTACCCGTTCACCACGCTGCACCCGAACCTTGGCGTCGTGGGCGTGGACGGGCGCGAATTCGTCGTGGCCGACATCCCCGGGCTGATCGAGGGCGCGTCCGAGGGCAAGGGCATCGGCGACCGGTTCCTGGGCCATGTGGAGCGCTGCGCGGCTCTAGTGCACCTGGTCGACGGGACATCCGATACACCGGACGAGGACTACCGCACCGTGATCGCCGAGCTCGAAGCCTATGGCGGGGAGTTGGCGAAGAAACCGCGGCTGACGGTTCTCAACAAGATCGACGCGCTCGGACCCGAGCTGACGCAGATGCAGGCGGACGTCCTGCAGAAGGCCAGCGGGGGACAGGTGTACCTGATGTCCGGTGTGTCCGGCGACGGGGTGACGGAGGTTCTGCGCGCCATGCGGAAGCTCGTGATCGCCGCCCGCGCGGAAGAAGAGGAAAAACCCGCGGAGACCGCGCCATGGCGGCCCTGACGACTGCGCGGCGGGTGGTCGTAAAGATCGGCTCGGCACTATTGGTGGACAGGAACACCGGGCACCTGCGTTCCGACTGGCTTCATGCGCTGGCAGAGGACGTGCAGTGGCTGAAGTCGCTGGGCAAGGATGTGACGCTGGTGTCTTCCGGGTCGATTGCGCTGGGACGCGGTGTCCTGAAACTGGCCGCGGCGGAGTTGCCACTGGAGCAATCGCAGGCCGCCGCAGCGGTCGGGCAAATCCGTCTGGCGCGCGCCTACGAGGAGGCGCTGGCCCCGCATGGGATCACCACGGCGCAGGTGCTGGTGACGCTGGAGGATTCCGCGAACCGCCGCCGGTATCTCAATTCCCGTGCCACGCTGGAACAGCTTCTGGGCCTTGGGGTGGTCCCGATCGTGAACGAAAACGACACGGTTGCCACGGACGAGATCCGGTTCGGTGACAACGACAGGCTGGCCGCGCAGGTCGCCGCCACCATCGGTGCGGATGTTCTGGTGCTGTTGTCGGACGTGGATGGATTCTATTCGGCCAACCCGATGCAGGATCCGAGCGCCACGCGTTTCGATGTCATCGACCGCATCACGCCGGAGATCGAGGCGATGGCGGGCGACGCCGGGTCGGGCCTGTCGAAGGGCGGGATGAAGACCAAGTTGATGGCCGCCAAGACCGCGACCGCGGCCGGCTGCGCGATGGCGATCACCGAAGGCTCCCGCTTGCGGCCGCTTCAGGCGCTTGAAGCCGGGGCAAAGGCCACGTGGTTCACGGCCGGACTCGACCCGCAAGCCGCTCGCAAGCGATGGATCGGGACGATGAAGCCGCGCGGAACGCTGCAACTAGACCCCGGCGCGGTAACCGCATTGCGCAGTGGCAAGAGCCTGCTGCCCGCCGGGGTCAAGGCGGTCACCGGCGCTTTCGGGCGGGGCGACCCGGTTGCCATTCTCGACGCCACGGGCCACCAGATCGGCCTGGGGCTCAGCCGTTACACCAGCACCGAGGCCGACGCGATCCGGGGACAGCAATCCTCGCGGATCGAGACCATTCTCGGGTATCCCGGCCGCGCGGCCTTGATCCACCGCGACGATATGGCACTCTGACCCCGTCCAACGGAGGACCCCAGCGATGAAAGACTTGAACGATATCCCGGCGATGATGACCGCCATGGGCGAAGCGGCGCGTGCGGCAGCGGCGCAACTGGCCTTTGCAAACGCGGAGCGCAAGCACGCGGCGCTGATCTCCGCAGCCGAAAACGTCTGGAAGAACCGGGCGGCGATCATCGAGGCCAATGAGAAAGACCTCGAATTCGGGCGCGAGAAGGGGCTGACGCCGGCCATGATGGACAGGCTGAAGCTCGACGAGTCCCGCATCCGCGGCATCGTCGACAGCCTGCGCGCCGTGGCGGAGCAGCCCGACCCGGTGGGCGAGGTGATCGCCGAATGGGATCAGCCGTCGGGCCTGCATATCCAGCGGGTGCGCACGCCGCTGGGCGTGGTGGGTGTGATCTACGAATCCCGCCCCAATGTCACTGCGGATGCCGGGGCACTCTGCCTAAAGGCGGGCAATGCGGTGATCCTGCGCGGCGGGTCGGAGAGCCTGCACAGCTCTCAGGCGCTGCATGCCTGCCTGGTGCAGGGGCTGCGCGACGCGGGCCTGCCCGAGGACGCGATCCAGCTTGTGCCGACCCGCGACCGGGCCGCCGTCACCGCGATGCTGACCATGACCCGGTACATCGACGTGATCGTCCCGCGCGGGGGCAAAGGGCTGGTCGGGCTCGTTCAGCGCGAGGCGCGGGTGCCGGTCTTTGCCCATCTCGAGGGGATCGTCCACATCTATGTCGATGCTGCCGCCGATCCGGTCAAGACGCTGTCGGTGGTGCTCAACGCCAAGACGCGGCGCACAGGCATCTGCGGGGCTGCGGAATGCCTGCTGATCCACAAGGACGCGATGGCGACCGTCGGCCAGGGCGTGATCCGCGCGCTGCTTGAGGCCGGTGTCCGCGTGCACGGCGACGAAGAGGTGCAGAAGGTCGACGGCGTGATCCCCGCCACCGGCGACGATTGGGGGCGCGAATACCTCGACATGGACATCGCCGCGCGCGTCGTCGCGGATATCGATGAGGCCATTGCGCATGTCCGGCAATACGGATCCGGACATACCGACTGCATCCTGACCGAGGATCAGACCGCCGCCGACCGGTTCTTCGAACGGCTGGACAGCGCGATCCTGATGCACAATGCCTCGACCCAGTTCGCCGACGGTGGGGAGTTCGGCATGGGGGCTGAGATCGGAATTGCCACCGGCAAGCTCCACGCACGCGGCCCGGTCGGGGCGACGCAGTTGACCAGCTTCAAGTACCTGGTGACCGGCGACGGAACCGTTCGCTCCTAGACTGCGTGTTGTTCTCGCCCGAACAGGCGCGTGACGAGGCACTCGCATTTGCAATGCACCCGTCGCACCAGCGTCGGATGACATAGTCACGACCCGGGGTAGGGAGCCGCGGGTTGAAAGCTTGAGCTGCCCGGTTGCGCCACTGAACGTCCCGCGCTGGGGGCGTCCGTTCGAACAACCGCCCCCGTATGGCACCGCGCATGCCGACTACGCCTGTGCGGCGGTCAGAAGCGGATCAGGATTTCTTCCTGTGCGATGGTGCTGCGCAGCTTCCGGTCCTCTTCCCGGCAGTGCACGGCCAGCAGGGCGAAATGCACCTGTGCCGGGGTTATGTCGGTGTGGATCTTGCCGTCCGCCAGCATCGCCCACAGCTCCGGGTCCACCTTGAACTTCTCGCTGGTGCCGCGCACGCTCCACCCGTTCACGTCCTTGGAAATCGTGATCTCCCCTCCATACGGCATCGCGGTCTCGAGGCATTGTTCGGCGAGGAAGACCAGCCGCACGTCGCTGCGTTGCGCACCGCCCTGCGTGTGCCACTCCACGTGCAGCTTCGAACCTCGGGTCACGTCTTCGAGCACGGACAGGATTTCGCGTTGCGAGACCTCCTGAACGCTGGCCGCGCCGAACGCGAGACGGAAGAACCGAATCCGCGCGCTGGCGTTCCCGACGCTCTCGCTGATCAGGCTGAGTTCGGGTCCGGAGGTCTCGCCGGCCATGCCCAGCAGTTCCAGGCCATTGTTGATCGCGCCGATCGGCGATATCAGATCATGGCAGATACGGCTACCGATCAGGGCGGCGAGGTCGGGGTTGTTGGTTGTCATTGCAGATGCATTCCTGGAGTCAAGTTGACCGAACTGAACTCAATCCTTTCGCCGGGCATGTTTGTCCGCCACCCCGACCGCCCGGAATGGGGAACGGGACAGGTGCAGTCAAACATCGGCGGAAAGATTACCGTCAATTTTCCCGATGCGGGCAAGGTCGTGTTGGATGGCGCGATCATAGCCCTCATACCCGTGTTTGAACCATGAGTATGGTTTCGAAAGAGTTAATGCAACTTTGCCGAGAGCGGCGAACATTGCCATCGGGACATGTATTCTCTATCCAGCACGCACCCTGCGAGGCGGATGGTTTGAGACGAACGAGGCATGACGATCGGGTTTGAGAGGGATGGGCTTCAACTCACGCTGGCCGACAGCGAAGAGGACATCCGCGCGGCGCAGTCTTTGCGATATGACGTGTTCGTCACCGAACTCGGCGTGGGCGGCGAGGGGGTCGATCACGCGACGCGGCAGGAAGCCGACAGGTTCGACGCCTTTGCCGATCACCTGATCCTGCGCGATACGGACAACGGCAATGCCGTGGGTGTCTACCGCGTGTTGCGCGGCGATCAGGCTGCGCGTGCCGGGGGGTTCTATTGCGATGCGGAATACGACCTCGGCCCGCTCAAGGCGTCGGGTCGCAACCTGCTCGAGTTGGGCCGGTCTTGCGTTCATGCCGACTACCGCGGCGGGTTGGCGATGTTCCATCTCTGGACCGGGCTCGCGCGGTACGTGGCAGTGCACGGGTCGGAAATCCTGTTCGGTGTGGCGAGCCTCAAGGGCACCGATCCGCAAAGCCTGGCCGGCCCGCTCAGTCTTCTGCATCACCGCCACCTCGCGCCCGCCGGTCTCCGTGTCCGGTCGCGCGACCATCAGCGCATGGACCTGATCCCGGAAGCGCAACTTGACCGGCGCGCCGCCATGGTCGCGATGCCGCCGCTCATCAAGGCGTACCTCCGGATGGGCGGCATGGTCGGCGATGGCGCCTTTGTCGATCACGCGTTCAACTGCATCGACGTGTGCATGATCATGGACGCCTGCGCGCTCAACAATCGTGCTGCGCGGCTCTACCAGCCGGCTGCGGAATGACCGATCCGGGCTGGGCAGAGGTTGCGGAGCCGGAAATCGCAACACCGAGCGGGACAGGGTGGTTTCGCGTGGTCATGCGGGGCGTGCCGTCGGTCGTCCTGATCGCCACGTGTTTCGTGCTTCTGACATCCATCCGGATCGTCGAACGGCCGATGTTTGGCGCGCGGCGGCCGGTGAGTCCGTGGATTACCGTTTTCGTCTGCCGCAACGTCCTGCGGATCATCGGCATCCGGTATGTCGTGCACGGAAAGCCTGCGACGGGCCGGGCGGCAAAGGTGGCAAATCATGGCAGTTGGCTCGACATCCTCGTGTTGAACGCGCGGGTCCCGCTGTACTTCGTGTCGAAATCCGAGGTGGCGACGTGGCCCGGCATCGGCTGGCTCGCCCGCATGACCGGGACCATCTTCATCGACAGGACGGATCGCAGGCAGGCGCGCGCGCAGGCCGAACTTTTCGAGGCACGGCTGCTTGCCGGTCACAAGCTTCTCTTCTTCCCGGAAGGCACCAGCACGGACGGGCGCCGGGTGCTGCCGTTCAAGACCACGCTGTTTGCCGCGTTCCTGTCCGACCACTTGCGTCCGCAACTCCGCCTGCAGCCCGTCAGCGTCGTCTACCACGCACCGCCAGGGGAGGAGGACTGGTTCTACGGCTGGTGGGGTTCGATGAGCTTCGGCGCCCATGCCCTCCGCGTGCTTGCCGCGCCCCGGCAGGGCCGGGTGGAAGTCATGTATCATCCGCCGGTCGCGGTGGCCGACTACTCCGATCGCAAGGCGTTGGCGACGACCTGTGAGGCAGAGGTCCGCGCGGGGTTCGAGAGCCTTCGGGCCATGGCGAATTCGGGGTTGCAATAGGCGGACGTCCTCCTTATACGCGCGCCATCAACTCCGCTGGCGGGGTTGGGCCGCTTGGGGGAGACATCCCCGACGGTCCGCCGGTTGGCCCGAACACGGGCTGAGACACCCCGCCGAAGGCCTAAACCGGAAAGGAAAACGACATGGCTCTTCCCGAGTTCTCCATGCGCCAGCTGCTTGAAGCCGGCGTTCACTTCGGCCACCAGACGCAAAGATGGAACCCCAAGATGGGGCAGTTCATCTATGGTAGCCGCAACGGCATCCACATTCTCGACCTGACGCAGACCGTTCCGCTGCTCGATGCGGCGTTGAACGCGGTCCGCGAGACAGTGGCCAAGGGGGGCCGTGTGCTCTTCGTCGGGACCAAGCGCCAGGCACAGTCCCCGATCGCGGACGCTGCCGAGAAATGCGCGCAATACTACATGAACTACCGCTGGCTGGGCGGCACTCTGACCAACTGGCAGACGGTGTCCCAGTCGATCAACCGCTTGAAATCCATCGAAGAGCAGGCCGCATCCGGCTTCGAAGGTCTGACCAAGAAGGAACGCCTCGGCATGGAGCGTGACCATGCCAAGCTGCAAGCGTCCCTCGGCGGCATCGCCGAGATGGGCGGACGTCCCGACCTGCTGTTCATCATCGACGTGAAGAAGGAAGCGCTTGCCGTCGCCGAAGCGCAGAAGCTGGGCATTCCGATCGTGGCGGTCGTGGACACGAACTGCTCGCCCGATGGCATCGACTACCCGATCCCGGGCAACGATGACGCGGCACGTGCGATCTCGCTCTACTGCGATCTCGCCTCGCGCGCGGCACTTGACGGCATGAGCGCACAGCTCGGGGCGGCCGGCGTCGATATCGGCGCCATGGAAGAGGCCCCCGTGGAAGAGGCGGTCTCCACCGAAGCGGAAGAGCCTGCCTCCACCGGTGTGGAAGTCGGCGGAGCCTCAAGCGAGGCGGTGAAGGACGACGCCATCGCCAAGGACGCGCCCTACGATCAGCTTCAATCGAAGGAAGAGACCGTCGAGAAGGCCGAGAACTGAGTCGGGCGGCTGTCACCCAATTGAGATATCGGCCGGGGCGCGCCCCGGCCTGATCGACATTTTGAATCGAGGAGAGCCAACCATGGCAATCACAGCAGCACTCGTGAAGGAACTGCGCGACGCGACCGGCGCAGGGATGATGGACGCCAAGAAGGCGCTGACCGAAACCGCCGGCGACATGGAGGCGGCGGTCGACTGGCTGCGCACCAAGGGCCTGGCAAAGGCCGCCAAGAAATCGGGCCGCACGGCCGCCGAAGGTCTCGTGGCCGTCGTGGTCCGTGACGGCACCGGCGTCGCCGTCGAGGTCAACGCGGAAACCGACTTCGTCGCGAAGAACTCGGAGTTCCAGGGCATGGTCTCCGCCATCGCCGACGCGGCGCTGGAAGCCGACGATGTCGAGACGCTGAAGTCCGCGGATATCGGCGGCAAGACCGTCGAGGCGACGATCACCGACAAGATCGCGACGATCGGCGAAAACATGTCGCTGCGCCGGATGGCCAAGGTCTCGGGCGGCACGGTCGTGTCCTACATCCACAACGCGGCGGCTCCGGGCATGGGCAAGATCGGTGTCGTGGTTGCCATGGACGGCGGTGACGAGGCATTCGGCAAGCAGGTGGCGATGCATATCGCGGCCGCCGACCCGCGTCCCCAGGCGCTGAACGAGGACGCGCTCGACCCGGCGGTGGTCGAGAAGGAAAAGCAGGTCCAGATGGATATCGCCCGCGAGAGCGGCAAGCCGGAGCAGGTGATCGAGAAGATGATCGTCGGCCGGATGAAGAAGTTCCTGGCCGAGATCACGCTGCTCAACCAGTCCTTCGTCATCAATCCCGACATCACCGTCGGTCAGGCCGCCAAGGAAGCCGGTGCCACGATCACCGGGTTCGTCCGCATGGAAGTGGGCGAGGGGATCGAGAAGAAGGAAGAGAACTTCGCCGAGGAAGTGGCCAAGGCCGCACAGGGCTGAACTCAGTCCCAATTCCGACCGGAAATGAAAACGCCGCCGATGTCATTCGGCGGCGTTTTTTCGTGTCCGGTTTCGCGTTGTCCTACCGCTGGGCGCGCGCCATGAAGGCCAGCCGTTCGAAGAGGTGCACGTCCTGCTCGTTCTTCAGCAGCGCGCCGTGCAACTTGGGCAGGGCCGAGGTGCCGTCGCGCTTGAGGTCGGCAGCGTCCATGTCCTCGGCCAGCAGCAGCTTCAGCCAGTCGAGCACTTCTGAGGTCGACGGCTTCTTCTTCAGCCCCTGCTGTTCGCGAATCTCGAAGAACTGGGTCAGCGCCGTGGTCAGCAGATCGGCCTTGATGCCGGGGTGATGCACTTCGACGATCTGCTTCATCGTCTCCATGTCCGGAAAGCGGATGTAATGGAAGAAGCAGCGGCGCAGGAAGGCGTCCGGCAGTTCCTTTTCGTTGTTCGAAGTGATGATGACGATGGGGCGGTTGCGCGCCTTGATCGTCTCGCCGGTCTCGTAGACGAAGAACTCCATCTTGTCGAGTTCCTGCAGCAGGTCGTTCGGAAACTCGATATCCGCCTTGTCGATCTCGTCGATCAGCAGCACCACTTTCTCGTCCGCCGAGAAGGCGTCCCAGAGCTTCCCGCGCTTGATGTAGTTGGAGACGTCATGCACCCGATCCTCGCCCAGTTGGCTGTCCCGCAGACGGCTGACCGCGTCGTATTCATAGAGCCCCTGCTGCGCACGGGTGGTCGATTTGACATTCCATTCGATCATCCTCAGGCCAAGCCCCTCGGCCACCTGTTTGGCGAGCTCCGTCTTGCCTGTCCCGGGCTCCCCTTTGATCAGAAGGGGCCTTTCCAGCGTCACGGCGGCATTGACCGCGATCTTCAGATCATCGGTGGCGACATATGAGTCCGTGCCGGTAAATTTCATGCAAGCATATCCCTTTAGAGGCGGTTCTTAACTTGGCCCGGTTTTTGCCTTAGATCGCCCGGAATGTGTAGTGACAATCGCGACAGTCGCTGCTAGATGCACGCGCAGGAGTGGGGGCGAGAGACCAGGGAGCCAGATTTTCGTGACCGAGGTCCGCCAGAAAAAGGGTATGAAGATGAACAAGGAAGTCATCCTGTCGGACGACTATCATCCAGCCGAGGATGAACCGTTCATGAATGATCGGCAGATTGAATATTTTCGGCGCAAATTGATAAACTGGAGAACCGAGATCCTTGCCGGAAGCCGCGATACGATCGAAGGGCTTCAGGACAACACCCGCAATATTCCCGATGTGGCCGACCGCGCCAGCGAAGAGACCGACCGGGCTCTGGAGTTGCGGACCCGCGACCGGCAGCGCAAGCTGGTGGCCAAGATCGACGCTGCGCTGCGCCGTATCGAAGATGGCGAATACGGTTATTGCATCGTCACCGGTGAGCCGATCTCGCTGAAGCGGCTGGATGCACGCCCGATCGCGACCATGAGCCTCGAGGCGCAGGAGCGTCACGAGCGGCGCGAGAAGGTGCATCGCGACGACTGACGGTGCGGTGCATGCCGCAGGGACCGAATAACGTGACAGGCGCCGGGCATCCGCTTCGGCGCTTTTTTTGTTTCGCACGGGTTGCATGGATCTGACCGGGCTTGGCGTGGCCGTCGTGGGAGGCGGAATCGGCGGAATGACCGCCGCAGCAGCCCTGGCGCAGCGTGGCGCACGGGTGGTCCTGTACGAACAGGCGCCGGAACTGGCCGAAGTCGGCGCAGGTCTCCAGGTCAGCTGCAATGGGCAGCGCGTGCTGCGTGCCCTGGGCGCGGTTGGCGACGTGCCGCCGGAGCGTGCGGCGGTTTCGCCCGGCACGGTTTTCCGCGACGGCCGGTCGGGGCGCGAAGTGGCGCGGGTGCCCCCGCCGCAAGATGGCGCGACCTGGTACATGCACCGCGCCGACTTGCTCGATTGCCTTGTCCGGACGGCCGAAAGAGCCGGTGTCTCGCTGAGCCTCGGCAGTCCGGTGGAGCCGGGCGCGGTGCAGGCCGACCTCATCGTGGCCGCCGACGGGGTGCGCTCTCGCTGGCGGCTGGGCATCGACGGCCCGGTCGTACCTGCGTTCACCGGGCAGGTCGCCTGGCGTGCTGTCGTGCCGTGGCAGGAAGAGGCTCCCGCCGCGGCCTCCGTCTCGCTCGGGCATCGCGCGCATGTCGTCAGCTATCCCTTGCGGGCCGGGCGGCTGATGAACCTCGTTGCCGTCGAGGAGCGGCGCGACTGGCAGGCGGAAAGCTGGACGCAGACCGGCGACCCGGGCGAGTTCCGCGCCCGCTTTGCCAAGTTCGGCGGCACCGTGGGTGAAGCCATCGCGCGAGTGGACAAGGTGCATACCTGGGCGCTGCACGGCCGGCCCGTGGCGCGTACATGGGCCAGGGACAACGTGGTGCTTCTGGGCGATGCGGCGCATCCGACGCTGCCGTTCATGGCACAAGGTGCGTGCCTGGCGCTTGAGGATGCCTGGGTGATGGCCGACGCGCTGGAGGCGTCACCGGATCTGCCCATTGGTCTGGCGCGGTTCCAGTCGCTGCGCCAGGACCGGGCCCGGAAGGTGGTCGCGCTGGCCCAGGGCAACGCATGGCGGTTTCACATGGGCTGGCCGTTCAATTGGGGGGCGTATGGTACGCTGCGTCTCGGCGCGGGGATGCTCGGGCGTCGGCTCGAATGGGTGTACGGCTACGATGCGACGCGGGCGGTCTGACCCGCCCGGCGCCGCCGTCTCGTGAGTGTCAGGGCCGCGCGCGTTGCAGCATGCCGTAGAGATCGCGCGGATCGTCCGGGTCGGCAAGCATGTCGAGCGGCGTGTAGAAGGGCGTGCCCACGATATGATCGCGGATGAAGCGCAGCGCCGAGAAATCCTCGATCGCGAAACCCACACTGTCGAAAAGCGTGATCTGGGTCTCCGATGTGCGGCCGGGCGCCGTCCCTTCCAGCACCTTCCAGAACTCGGTCACTGCATGATCGGGATCAAGCTGCTGGATATCGCCCTCGATACGGGTCTGCGGCGGGTATTCGACAAAGATTGTGCTGCGGCGGAGCACATCCGTCGCGATCTCCGTCTTGCCGGGGCAGTCGCCGCCGATCGCGTTGATGTGCACACCGGCGCCGACCATGTTGCCGGTCAGGATCGTCGCATTGCGCTTGTCCGCCGTGCAGGTGGTCAGGATCTGCGCGCCCTCGATGGCTTCCTCGGGCGAGGTGCAGGAAACCACCCGCAGCCCGGTGCCCTGAAGATTGCGCGCACATTTTTCCGTCGCGGACGGATCCGCATCGTAGAGCCGGACCTCGGAGATCCCGCAGAGCGTCTGCATCGCGAGACTCTGGAATTCCGATTGCGCGCCGTTGCCGATCATCGCCATCGTCCTGGCATTGCGCGGCGCCAGCACCCGCGCCACCATCGCCGAGGTCGCCGCTGTGCGCAGCGCGGTCAGCATGGTCATTTCGGTCAGCAACACGGGGTAACCGGTCGCGACATCCGCCAGGAGTCCGAAGGCAGTCACGGTCTGCAGCCCCTCGGAGGTGTTCTTGGGGTGGCCGTTCACGTATTTGAACCCGTAGGCCTCGCCGTCGGATGTCGGCATCAGCTCGATCACGCCGACCGGGGAATGGGAGGCCACGCGCGGGGTCTTGTCGAACCGCTCCCAGCGCCGGAAATCGGCCTCGATGTAGTCTGCCAGCCCGCGCAGCATGTCCGTCACGCCCAGGTGATGGATCAGCCCCATCATGTGGTCGACCGACACGAAGGGAACAAGGGCCTTGTCTGAAGGTTTCTTGGTCATGGCGAGTCCTCAGAGTCTGGATCGCGTCGGACGGTCGAACACGGTGCGGCCCATGGCGGAGGCCACGAGGTCGACCATCAGATGCGCCGTCTGGCCGCGGTCATCGAGAAAGGGGTTGAGCTCCACGAGATCGAGCGAGGTCATGCGCCCGCTGTCGTGAATCATCTCCATCGCCAGGTGGGCTTCGCGCACGGTGGCGCCACCAGGAACGGTGGTGCCAACCCCCGGCGCATGGGCGGGGTCGATGAAATCCACGTCGAGCGAGACATGCAGCGCGCCGTTGGCTGCCTCCACCCGCTCCAGAAACTCGGACAGCGGGCGGGCGATGCCACGCTCGTCGATCTCGCGCATGTCGTGGCGGGAAACTTTCGTATCGTCGAGTGCTGCGCGTTCCTCCGGATCGACGGAACGCAGGCCGATCATGCAGATGTTTTCCAGGGGCACCGTCGCGGCGGGTTCGGGAAAGCCGTCGAAATCCCGACGCCCGGTGAAATAGGCGACCGGCGTGCCGTGCAGGTTGCCGCTGTCCGTGGTCTTGAGCGTGTGGTAGTCCGTGTGCGCGTCGAGCCAGAGCACGAATTGCGGCCGCCCGACCTTATTCGCATGGGCCGCCACACCCGGAACGGTGCCGAGCGCCAGCGCATGATCGCCGCCGAGAAAGATCGGCAGGCCGTGTTCCATCTCCGCTTCGGCCGCCTGCATCAGCGTATGTGTCCAGCCTATGGTCTCGTTGAGCTTGTGCAGGAACCCGTCGGGGTCGTCCGCGTCATGCGGCGCCGGGGCGAGGTTGCCACGGTCGATCACGTCATGCCCAAGGCTGACCAGGGCTTCCGGCAGACGGGCGGCGCGATAGGCGTCAGGCCCCATCAGGCAACCCAACCGGCGTTTCCCGCAATCCACGGGGGCGCCGACGAGAATACAGGTTTCAGTGGTCATCACGGTCCCTCCAAATTCTGGCTAAGCGCAAGATCACCCTTTTCGACGCAATTTCCACCCGGTATTTTGGCCAATACGGAACAAAACAATTCGAAACGGATGAGTTCATGGACGATTCGGACAGGCAGATCATCGCCGCGCTGCGCGCGAACGGACGCGCGGCGCTGTCTGACCTGGCGATTCAGCTTGGAATGTCTCGCACGACCGTCCGCACGCGGATGGAACGGATGCAGGCGCGCGGCGACATCGTGGGCTACACCGTCGTGCTGAAGCAGGACATCGCGCAGACGCCGGTGCGCGGGTTGATGATGGTGGAGATCGAAGGACGCGGAACGGACCGGATCTTTCGCCAGTTGCAGGGCCAACCGGAAATCCGCGGGATCCATTCGACGAACGGCCGCTGGGACGCGATCCTGGAAATCGGGGTCGAGACGCTGGAGGAGTTCGACAACGTGCTGAACCGGGTGCGCCGGATCGACGGGATCACCTCGAGCGAGACATCCCTGCTGCTGTCTACGAAAAAGCGCGCCTGATCGCGGCGACCCAGACCAGCGCGAGGACGAGCGACAGGATCATGTTCCAGTTGGCCATGCTGAGCCCCGCGAAGAACGGCGTGAAACTGTCACAGAGGACCAGAGCCGGCATGTCGGACCCGCCGGGCACCAGTTCGGAGCCGGACAGATCGCCAAGTCCACCGCCGGCGCTGGTGCAGCTTGCCGGACCCTCCCACCATTTGCGCTCCACCCCGGAGTGGTAGGCCGCGATGCCCGTGGCGACGAGCGCCGCACCGGCGCCGAGCAGGGCGAAACCACCCTGCATCCGCCCAGCGGCCGCATAGACCGCCACCCCGATGACGAGCGCCGCCGCATGTGGCCAGCGCTGCCAGAGACACATGGCGCAAGGCTGCCAACCGAGCATCTGGAAGACGAAGGCCGCACCCAGCAATGCCGCCGAGCCCGCGGCGGCCAGCAGCATCAGGCCCCTTGCGGTCATATCAGCGACACGGCCGCGAAGCCGCCGAGCAGGATGAGGATGAACAGGGTGAACATCAGACCCAGCCGCTTTTCGATGAACTCGCGGATCGGTGCCCCGAAGTGCCAGAGCAATCCCGCCACCACGAAGAACCGCAGGCCCCGCGCCAGGATCGACGTGGCGATGAAGGTGCCGATGGGCATGGCTGTCCAGCCGGACATGATCGTGATGACCTTGTAGGGAAAGGGCGTGACCCCTGCCGTCAGAACCGCCCAGAAGCCGACATCGTTGAAGCGCGCGTTGAATGCGGCCACGGCGTCGGCCTTTCCAAGCGTGGTCAGGATCGGCAATCCCACCTGCTCGAACGCCAGCGCGCCGATGGCATAGCCCAGAAGCCCGCCCAGCACCGAGGCACAGAGCGCCGTGCCCGCAATCAGCCAGGCGCGATGCGGTGCGGCAAGGATCATGGGGATCATCAGGACATCGGGCGGTATCGGAAAGACGGAGCTTTCGATGAACGCAATGAACGCCAGCGCCCAGAGGGCGTGGGGGTGATCCACCAGGGACAGTGTCCGGTCGTAAAGCCGTCTGATCATGGGCGTTGCTTGACCACGCGGCGCAGGCAGGGTCAAGAGGCGGTTGCGATGCTGGACGCGCTGGTGTTCCTTGGGTAGATACAACCATAACTGGAGGACCGGATAATGAACCAAGCGCAGGACCTGGTGGCCCTGGATGATCCGCCGATACCACACACCTCTCGCGAACTGCTGGTCGCAGCGCGCAAAGCCCATGCTGCATCGCCGACGCCCGAGACTGCAATGCTGGTCACCCACTTTGAAAGTGCGCTCGAACAGGAACGCGGCGAGTCCGAAAACTCGGTTTCCGTGAATATCTGCGACGGGATTTCCACGCCACGCTGCTGGCAAACGGCATAACTTCCGGCACGATCTGCGAGATCGGAGGGCCCCACAACTCCTTCGCGTCAGACATGCCGGAATATGATTTCAAATACCTGTCGCTTTATCCGGATGCGCAGTTCGACAACGTGATTGTGGCCGATGCAACGCAATGCGACCACGTGGCGGACGCACAGTTCGACGCTGTGTTCAGCGTCTCCGTCTTCGAACACATCTCCAAACCCTGGAAAGCGGCCCAGCACCTGGCGCGACTATTGAAGCCGGGCGGGATCTGTTACACCGCCGCGCCGTTCAGCTATTTCTACCACGGGGCGCCCGCGGATTTCTGGCGTTATACGCCCGACGCGTTGCGGCTGATCTTTTCCGAGCTCAAGCCGCTCAAGGCGGAGTTCTACGGCAAGAACCGCCGGCGTGACAATCGCGGCTCCGCCGTCAATGCCGTCGACCGGGACGGCGGCCCGGAATTCGCCGTCGACGCGTTCGGCGGCTGGCGCGAAAACTGGTTCACGATCCATGTCGGGCAGAAGGATGCGGAATACCTGGCCAACCAGGTCGACCGCGCGGAACGCCAGGTCGTCATCAACGCGATGAAGACGCTGGTCGACGTGCGCGGCATGGCGGTCGAGCAAGCGGCTTTGAAGCTTCACCGTCTGCTCCAGGGGTTCACTGTCAATCAGGACGAGGAACTGGAGCCTGCGGGCACGTCGCCCGGCATCTTGCGCGCCGAGGAGGAAATCATCCGGCTGTGGCAGACCCGTGGCGCCGACGGAATCAAGGTCAGCTATTCGCGTTTTGCGATGGCCGAAAAGCTGCGGTTGTGAGACGTGGCGACCCGCATCTTATGGGGCTGGACCCGCGCATTCGGACGCGATAGTAGCAGGAAACGTGCCCAAGTGGCGGAATGGTAGACGCAGGGGATTCAAAATCCCCCGCCTTTACGGGCGTGCGAGTTCGAGTCTCGCCTTGGGCACCACTTCCGAAAACAACCGGGATCGCAATGGCAGCAACCGGGTAACCGATTGCCGGCGGGATGGGGCGGCGTCGGAGGCAAGGCCCGGTTCCCCCATGGCGAGAATCAGTCGACGCGTCTGTCTGCGACCAGGCGCCCATCGAGCCTCTGGGCGGCGGGAACCTTTCGTTATCCTGCTCTGTGGCCCGTTTTTGTTAACGATGTTTGCAGGTTTCCGGGTTGGCAACAGTCGGGGCGGGATGCCGCCCGATATGGTGCAATTTTCGCGGGAAAGCGGAGTTTCCGGGAGGCCAGAGCCCTCAACCGGTGTGTATTCTCGCAACAGTTGAAGCAGAAGTTCTGGCAACCAATCGGCAAAGGTGGGATTTTGCTAAAAAAATTCCTTTGCACGTGCAAACAATCTCGATAATTCTGCTCTCGCCCGTCTGGGGGGCGATCACATCGTGCCACGGCGACGACCTGCGGACTGATCTGCGACATTCGTGCCAAGGATCGGGTTCAGCCGCGTCCGTTACCCGGAGCGAGGCCGGTAGCATCGCCACGCGGATAGTGTGGAGTGAGTGTTTGAACGCGGAGCCTGCTGTTGCGATGCGTCGGCGCGGGGAATGACGGATAACCATTGGGTATGGGCATGAAGACTACGAATCTCATCTTTGTCGGCAGCTTTGCAACCACTGATCCGTGTGAAGGCGATAGCCAGGCGGAACGGTCCTCGATCCTGATCGGTGAGCGTTCGGATGCATCGAGCCTGCAGCTCGTGACCGTCACGCTGAACGATGGCGGCGACGGCACGATGCTGGATGACGATTTCGGGACCTGCGACACGTTCAGTTACGATCTTGGCCAAGGTGCGGTCACGCAGAAAACCGATGCGACGCTGAAAGCGACTGCGCTGGTTGTCGATGCGAACGGTGACGAACAGGAAGTCGAGGTCGTGCTTGTTCAGGCGACGAACGGCGATCTTTTCCTTTCCGACACGCAGAATCCGGGACCGCTCGACGATCTTGAAATCTCGTCGGTCGAAATCCTCGGTATCGAAGGGGACAGCTACCAGGGCTGGAGTTCGGTCCACTCGGTCGAGGGCAGCACGATCGCCGCGTCTTCGAGTTCCGCCAATTTGCAAGCTGCCGCACAACCCGACGGCACGGTCGATGGTGAAGACTTCGGCGAAACGATGGTGCTGGGCTATGACGACAGCAACGCGCCCACGGACCAGGGCGGAGACCGGATCACGACCGGCCATGACGTGATCTACGGCAACGGCGGCGACGACATCATCGACGGCGACGCTGGCAATGACGTGATATACGGCGACGGTGGATTTGCGCAGTCAGAGCCCATCTCCATCACGATCATTGAATCGGACGCGGGGTACAACAACGGCCTTCTGGCATATGTGATTGATGTTGATACGGGCGCGATCTCGAACCTGACATTGCTGGCGCCCAACGTGAAGACCGAAATCGGCACCACCTATCTTTTCGACGCCCCGGCGGGGTCGGTAATCGGCATCGGAATCCGGAGCCCCGAAGGCGACTGGCTCTCCTCCGGCTACGGTGCAAATGTCAATCTGAATTCGGACGGATTGGTTCATACCGGCCTGATCGAACAGGAACCGGATGGGGCGGTGGTTCTCGGGTTCGAGGACCTTTCCAACCTTGGCGACAGGGACTTCAATGACGTCGTCATCCGGGTCGATCTTGGCACGTCCGGGACCACGCTGGACAATGCGCATGTCGACTACACTGCGCCCGATGGCCCGGGCGGAACGCCGGGCAACGATACGATCTACGGCGGTCTGGGCCGGGACTCGCTCTATGGCAACAGGGGTGACGACACGATCTTCGGCGAAGAAGGCGACGATGATCTGTTCGGGAATGAGGGCGACGATGAACTCGACGGCGGCTCCGGTGCCGACGGGATCAATGGCGGCGCCGGTGACGACACGATCCGGCTCGGCCGGGCCGATGATGATGATCCGTCCAGCCCTGTGGACAGCGATGCGGACGTGGCGCGCGGCGGCGCCGGCCGGGACACGTTTTCCGAGGTCGGTGTCGACGACTTCGTGGATGGCGGTTCGCAGGGAATCGACGACGACACGCTCGACCTGCGCGGATCAAAGCCTACCGACGGTTCGCTGTCGGTCACGATCACCGGGCCGGACAGCGACGGCAACGGATTTAACGGCCGCGTCAATTACTTTGATAACAACGGCGACCTGCTGGGATCGTCGATCTTCCGGAACATCGAAAACATCATACCGTGCTTCACGCCGGGCACGTTGATCGCGACAAGCAGCGGCGAAGTGCCTGTCGAGGACCTGAAAGTCGGCGACAAGGTCATCACCCGCGACAACGGTATTCAGGAAATCCGTTGGATCGGGTATCGCGGCATGACCCGGAACGAATTGGCTATCGCTCCGCATCTCAAGCCGGTCCGGATCAGGAAAGGCGCGCTGGATTTCGGTCTGCCGGAGCGCGACATGATGGTGTCGCCCAACCATCGCTTCCTCATCGCGAGCGACAAGACGGCGCTTTACTTCGAAGAGAGCGAGGTCCTGGTCGCCGCCAAGCACCTGACCCAACTTGAGGGCGTGGAGATCGCAGAGGTGGACGAGACGATCTATGTCCACGTGATGTTCGATCAGCACGAGGTAATTCTGTCGGACGGGGCCTGGAGCGAAAGCTTCCAGCCGGGCGACATGACGCTGAACGCGATGGACGACGAACAACGCGAGGAACTCTACGAATTGTTCCCCGAATTGCGTACGCGTGAAGGCGTTGCTGCGTATTGCTCGGCGCGCAGGTCGCTGAAAAAGCACGAAGCGCGCCTGCTTCTCCCGCACTGACGCGTCGGCCGGTACTGTTTTTCCATACGTGTGCGAATGGGTCTCGACGCCGGCCGCGGGGTTTCTTGCAGCGCCTTCATCGAGACACGTGGACTTGACTCATCTGGCGGGACTATTTGCCATGGGTTGGCAGGGCCTCGGGCGCTCCAGTCCGGTGCAAGGCTGCAGGCCAGATCCGCGTCCGTGCAGCGGAGGCGTGTTATTGCTTTAGTAGCCCCCTGTCGCCATTGGCTGCACGCCACGCGGCCCAGTCTTCGGGCGTGTCGAGGTCGGTTCGGGCGCGTTGACCCGGCAGGCGGATCAGCCTCACCTTGTCGGCATGTGACTGCATGATCCGGTTGCCGCCGGTATCGCCATCGAGGTTCAGGAGGTCACCGAAAACGGCCTGATCGAACAGGATCGGATGGCCCGGCTTTCCGTCCTGGGTTGCGCCGCGCCAGATCCAGTGCTCGTGGTCCCCGTCTCGGGCGGCGATAACCGCGCGCATGTCGTCGGCCTCGATCTCCACGAGGTCGGGCAACAGCATCAGGAAACAGTCCCTGTCTCGAAATGCCCCGGTCGCCGCACGGATCGACCCGCCCATGCCCTCGAGGGCCTCGGGGGCGATCAGCAGCTTGACCGGCAAGCCCGCGACGGCTTGTTCCAGTGCGGGCTGTTCGGGCCGGATCAGGATCGTCACGTCCTCGCTTACCTCCAGCGCGCGCAACGCCTGCACCCGGAGGAGCGGTTGGCCCTGCACCGTCTCAAGCAGCTTGTGCCGCGATCCCATGCGGGAGGAACTGCCCCCGGCCAGAATGAGAATGGGCACTGTCACATCGTGTTTCCCCGACCTTCTGCGCCGCATCGTCGGAAAAACGGCGCCGGGGTCAACAACCGATTGGCGTCACCCGCGCATGCGCGCGCCATCCGCGTCGAAGAGCGGCGTGGTGAGCAGCCGGGCAGGGCGCATCTGGCCAAGGATCTCGATCTCCACCGTCAGCCCGTCCGCGACGCGATCGGTGGGCAGGAAGCCCAAGGCAACCGATTTCCGGGCGAAATGGCTGTAACCGCCGGAGGTGCAGAACCCGACGACCGCGCCAGAAAGCCAGATCGGTTCATAGCCCTGCACGTCGGCGTCCTCCGCATCCACCTCGAAGGCACAAAGCCTGCGCGCGGTCCCGTTCGTGCGTTCGGCCTCCGCCGCGGCGCGCCCGATGAAGTCGGTGTTTTTGGACCACGCGATGAAGCGGTCGAGCCCGGTTTCGGCGGGCGTGTAGTCGGGCGAGAACTCCGCCATCCACGACCCGAAGAACTTGTCGAGACGCAGAGACATCATAGCGCGCATGCCGAAAGGCACCATCCCGTGCGGCTGCCCGGCGTGCCAGAGCGTCCACCAGAGCTGCCGCTGGGCCATCGGATCGCAGTAGATCTCGAACCCCAGATCGCCGGTGTAGGAGACGCGCTGCACGATGCAGTTGGTCTGGCCGATGGTCATGGGTGCCACGTCGAGGAAGGCCATGCCGGTGACATCCGCACCGGTGCAGGCGGCAAGCACGTCGCGCGCCTTTGGCCCCGCGAGCTGGAACCCGGTGCGGCGGTCCGAGATGTTCTCCACCCGCATCCCGTCCTCTGCATGGGCATCGAACCAGCGCTGGGGGTAGGCTTGCGAGCCATAGGAGGCGGTCAGCTGGAATTCGGTCTCCGACAGGCAGGACATGGTGAAATCGCCGATCAGCTTGCCCCGCTGCGACAGCATCGGAGTCAGCGACAGGCGCCCCTGTTTCGGCACGCGGCCCGCCATGATCCGGTCGAGCCAGTCGCGCGCCTTCGGCCCCGTGACCCGGAACTTGCCGAAATTGTGGACCTCGTTGATGCCCACGCCCTCGCGGACGGCCATGACCTCGCGCGCGGTGGCCCCGAAGGCGTCTGAGCGGCGGAAGGACGGCGTCTCGTAGGTCGGCTCGTCGCCCTGGGCGAAGTAGTTCACGACCTCCAGTCCGAACTGCTGGCCCCAGACCGCGCCCATGTCGGAGAAGATGTCGTACATCGGCGTCGTGCGGTTGGGCCGCGCGGCGGGAAGTTCCTCGTTCGGGTAGGAGACGGAGAAGCGCTTCTGGTAGTTCTCGATCACCTTGGGAAGCGTGTAGCCGGGGCTGATCCAGGCGCCGAACCGGGCGACGTCCATCGCCATCACGTCGCGCTCGGGCTCGCCCTCGATCATCCATTGCGCCAGCATCAGCCCGACGCCGCCGCCCTGGCTGAACCCCGCCATCACGCCGCAGGCGGACCAGTAGTTGCGCATTCCGGGCACCGGACCCACCAGCGGGTTGCCGTCGGGGGCGAAGGTGAAGGGGCCGTGGATCACGGATTTCACGCCCGCCGTCTCCAGCGCGGGGAAGCGTTTGTATGCGAAGGCGATCGACGCCTCGATCTTGTCGAAATCGTCCGGCAGCAGCTCATGCCCGAACTCCCACGGTGTGCCGCCCACCGCCCAGGGCCGACAGGGCTGTTCGTAGAACCCGATGCAGAGCCCGCGCCCCTCCTGCCGGAGGTAGCTTTCGCCAGCGGGATCCATCACGTGCGGGTGCTCGCCGCCGGCGTCGATGATCTCGGCGATCATCGGGACCTCTTCGGTGACGATGTACTGATGCTCCATCGGGTGCAGCGGGAAGTAGACGCCGGCCATGGCGCCCACCTCGCGCGCCCAGAGCCCGCCTGCGTTGACCACATGTTCGGCATGGATCGTGCCCTTGTCCGTCACCACGTCCCAGGTGCCGTCGGCGCGCGGGTTGGTCTCGCGCACCATGCAATGCGTCTCGATCGTGGCCCCGCCCATCCGCGCGGCGCGGGCATAGGCGTGCGTGGTGCCGGACGGGTCGAGATGCCCGTCCAGCGGGTCGTAGAGCGCGCCGATGATGCCGTCGAGATTGGTGACGGGTGCGATCCTCGCGATCTCCTCCGGCCCCACGATCTCCGTCTCCAGCCCCATGAAGCGGTGCTTTGCGCGTTCGGCCAGCAGCATGTCGAACCGGTCGCGGTTGTCGGCCAGCGTCACGCCGCCCACGTGATGCAGGCCGCAGGACATGCCGGTGATCTCTTCGAGCTCCTTGTAGAGCCGGATCGTGTAGCCCTGGAGTGCCGCCATGTTGGTGTCGCCGTTGAGCGTATGGAAACCGCCTGCCGCGTGCCAGGTGGACCCCGAGGTCAGCTCCGAGCGTTCCAGCAGCATCACGTCCGACCAGCCGAGCTTGGTCAGGTGATAAAGGACGGAACAGCCGACGACACCTCCGCCGATGACGGCGACGCGAGTGGTGGTCTTCATGGATCGGGCTCCCTGTTTTCTGCTGTTCTGATGGGGGTCGCGTCGCATGGCAAGTCCGGAAGCGACCGTGCGTGTCGCAATCCAGCGGAGCGCGCTCGCGCGCGCACCCCATGACGTGAGGGGGCGTTGCCCCCGGCGCGTGCCGCGCCTCCCCCAAGGTATTTCCGAACCCAAAGAAGGGTGCGTTCTTGCGATTTTCCGACCGGGTATGTCGTGAAAGGGCATGTACGGTGGGCCGTGGCGCGGGAAATGTGCGCAATGCGGGTCGCAAGGAGACGTGGGATGCGGAGCGAAGCACAGGCGGTCGTGATCGGGGGCGGGGTGATCGGGTGTTCGATCCTCTATCACCTGACCCGGATGGGGTGGACGGATGTCGTGCTGCTGGAGCGCAACGAACTGACCAGCGGGTCGACCTGGCATGCGGCGGCGAACATCCACGGGCTGCATGACAGTGCCAATATCTCGCGGCTGCAGCACTATACCATGACGCTTTACAATGCGCTGGAGGAGGAGACAGGTCAGTCCTGCGGCGTGTTCCAGCCGGGCTCTCTGTATCTTGCCCAGACGGAGGCGCGGGAGCATCAGCTGCGCCTGCAGGCGGCCAAGGCGAAGCTTTACGGCATGAACTTCCACGAGGTGTCGCGCGACGAGGCCGAACGGCTGCACCCGCTGGTGAATTTCGACGGCATCCGCTGCATCATGTGGGAGCCGGATGGCGGCAATGTCGATCCTTCGGGCGTGACCGGTCACCGCGACCGAAGCGCAGCTCGACGGCACCTGGATCGTGCGCACGCCCAAGGGGGACATCCGCACGCCCTGGGTGGTGAACGCGGCCGGGCTCTGGGGGCGCGAGGTGGCCGCACTGGCCGGGATCGAGCTGCCGCTGCAACCGACCGAGCACCAGTATTTCGTGACCGAAACGATTGCGGAGATCGCTGCGCTGGACCGGCGCCTGCCGTCGGTGGCGGACCGGGACGGCGAGTACTACTTGCGGCAGGAGGGCAAGGGGCTGCTGATCGGTGCCTACGAGCGCGACATGCGGTTCTGGGCCGAGGAGGGCACGCCGCTCGATTTCGCGCATGACCTGTTCCCCGACGATCTGGAGCGGATCGAGGAGAACATGATGCGCGCCATCGAGCGGGTTCCGTTGGCGGGCAGCGCAGGCATCAAGCGGGTGATCAACGGGCCGATGATCTGGTCGCCGGATTCCAACGTGATCCTGGGACCGGTGCCGGAGAAGAAGGGGTATTTCTGTTGCAACGGGATCATCCCCGGATTTTCCCAGAGTGCGGGCATGGGCCTGATGGTCGCCGACTGGATCGTGGAAGGCGAGATGCGCTACGACATGTTCGCCTGGGACATGGCGCGGTTCGGGGACTGGGCCGACAAGGCCTTCACCAAGGCCCGCGTGCGCGACGTCTATGCCCACCGGTTCAAGATCCATTTTCCGAACGAAGAACGCGCGGCGGGCCGCCCGGTGCGGACGCGCCCGGTCTACGAGACGCAAAAGGCGATGGGTGCGGTCTTTGGCCTCAACTATGGCTGGGAGCACCCGCTGTGGTTCGCGCACGAGCCCGGCGTGGCGGATACCGACGGGTTCACCCGCCAGAACTGGTGGGGGCCGGTGGGCACTGAATGCCGGATGCTGCGCGACAAGGCCGGAATCATCGATATCTCGAACTTCGCCAAGTACCGCGCGAGGGGACCGGGGGCGGAGGACTGGCTGAACGCCGTCTTTGCCAACCGGATGCCGCGCGAGATTGGCCGGTCCTGCCTGACGCCGCTGATCGGGGTGCGGGGCGGGATTGCCGGCGACGCGACCGTGACGCGCGTGGCCGAGGACGAGTTCTGGGTGATCTCCAGCGGGATGGCGGAGCGCTATCAGAAGCGGTTCTACGACATGGTGCCGCTGCCGGAGGGCACGACGTTCGAGAGCATGACGGACGCCTGGTGCGGGTTCAATGTGGCCGGTCCGAAATCGCGCGAGTTGCTGCAGCGGCTGACCAACGTCTCGCTGGCGACAGAGGATTTCCCGTTCATGCGGTCGCGGATGATCCGGATTGCGGGGATGGATTGCCTTGCGCTGCGGGTGTCCTTCACCGGCGACCTGGGGTGGGAGTTGCATTGCCGGAACGCAGATCAGGCCCAGCTTTATGCGGCGCTGATCGAGGCGGGGCGTGACTTCGGCGCGGGGCCGGTGGGCAGCCGGGCGCTGATGAGCCTGCGGGTGGAGAAGGGCTACGGCTCCTGGGGACGGGAATACAGCCCCGAATACTGGCCGCAGGAGGTCGGCTTCGACCGACTTTGCAAGATGGACAAGGAGTTCCTCAACAAGGCGGCCTGCGCCCGGGCAATGGCCGAACCCGCGCGGGAGAGGCTGATGATGCTGGCCCTCGACGGGGCGGAGACCGATGCGTCGAACGCGGATGCGACGGGCGGGGAGCCGGTCTTCCGCAACGGCCAGGGGGTCGGGCGGGTCACGTCGGGCGCCTATGGTTACACCGTGGGCATGAGCCTCGCACTGGCGTTCCTGAAGGACGTGGCGCCCGGTGAGGAAGTCGAGGTCATGGTGCTGGGCCGGCCCCACAGGGCGCGCGTCCTGGCGGAACCGCCGTTCGACCCGCAAGGCGCAAGGCTCAGGGCCTGAGCACCGGGCGGGGATGGCGCATCTGGTCGGGTGGCAAGACCGCGTGGGGTCATCCGCCCACCACCCAGCCGACGAAAAACGCCACCAATGCGCAGGTCGTGCCAACCGCCATCGTCTCCAGGATGCAGCGCGCGGCCCGTTCACCGGTCGCGTACCAGCGCAGCATTCCCAGCGCCAGGAGCGCCAGTCCCGTCGCCGTTACCGAGAGCCAGAAGCTGGTGGCGTCGGCGTCGCGCAGGAAATAGGGCACCAGCGGCACCCCGCCGAACACCAGGAACGAGCCGAAGGTCATGAGGCCGTTGGCGGCGGGGTTCTCGTCCTCGGGGTTGTTCATGCCGAATTCGTAGGTCAGCATCAGGTCGGCCATGATCTGCGGATGCTCCACAAGATGCCCGGTCACGGTGTCTGCCTGGCCGGCGGGCAGGCCGCGCTGGCGCAGGATCTCGAACAGCTCCATCCGCTCCTGTTCCGGGTTCTCGGCGATCTCCTCCAGTTCCAGGATGCGCCGGCGGTGGTAGAGGTCGTGTTCCGACCGGGCGGACAGGAATTCACCCAACCCCATGGACACGCCGTCGGCAAAGAGGTTGGCCAGTCCGAAGACCAGCACCGCGAGCCCGCCGATCTGCGCCACACCATCGGACGCGGCCCCGGCAAAGCCCGCAACGATGGCAAAGGTCGTCACGATCCCGTCATTGCCGCCATAGACGATCTGCCGAAGAAACTCCTGCAATCGCGTCTGCGAATGCGCTTCGCGCCGATGTCTGTCCCAGTCCATGGCCGTCATCCCGTTCTCCATCCGTAGGTCAGTTAGGGGTGTCGCCGAACTGGTCCGCACTGTCCAGAACGAGTGCGCCCCGGACACGCGCGGGTGCTGTCCGTGCGCCAGATTTGGTCGCACATCGCGCTCGATTTTGAGAATTCGGGGGATCGTGGTAGTCTGAAGGATCACTTTTTGACGGAGTGATTGTGATATGTTCAGATTTTTCTGGCTGTTGGCCGCCGCCGTTGCTTTTAGCCTTTCCGCAAACCTGGTCGAGGCGGCCACCAAACGTCATCTGCTGACGGAAAGCGATCCCGGCGGATTGGACAACGTGTTCCTGCGCGAATATGCCGACCTCGCGGCGCTGACGTCCGGGACGCAATCACTCGTGCGCAATCTGGCCGGGAATGTGACGCCCACGAGCAGCATCAACGGGCTCACATGGGCAGGCGATCGTTTCATGATGATCGTCGAAGCGGACCCGGGCGGCATCGGAGTCAACCTGCTGGAGTTCTGGACGCTGGCCGACATGGTTGCGGCCAATCCGTTCCTGACGACCTATCTTGGCGACGACATCAGTGGTACCGGGGTCAGTGTCGGCGGGCTGACATACAGCGCGGGCAAGGCCTACCTGCTCACCGAGTCGGACCCCGGCGGGCTCGGCAACGTATATCTGCGCGAATACAACTCGCTGGCGGATCTCAGAAGCCTGACACAGTTCTCGGCCACGCTGATCGGCACCGATATCGGCGGCACCGGGGTCAGCGTGACCGGGCTCGATACCGATGGCGATGACTGGTTCCTGACCACGGAATCCGATCCGGGCGGGCTCGGCAACGTGTTTCTGCGAACATACGATACGCTGGCCGATCTGAAGACTCTGACGCCCAAGTTCTCGGCGTCGCTGATCGGAACCGATATCGGGGGCACAGCCGTGAGCACGCGCGCCCTGATGAGCGAACCCGAGCTTGCACCCGCGCCTGTGCCGCTGCCCGGTTCCGTGCCGATGCTGTCCGCCGGACTGCTGGCCTTCTGGTGTCTGCGGCGCAGGGCGTAGCGCTTCCATGTCCGAGCGTTTTCCTGCATAGCGGTCTTGCGTCGCAGGGTCTTCGCTTGAGCCGCGTGGCGTGCTACGTCCAGACGGGACATCGACCGGAGGCCCCAAAGCCATGCGCGACCTGAAGATCCCGGCGCAGCGCCATCCCGAAAAGGCGCACCGCCCCGACAACGCCCAGCCCAAGAAGCCGGACTGGATCCGGGTTAAGGCGCCCGGCGGGCAGGGCTATGCCGAAACGCACCGCATCATGCGGGAGAACAACCTCGTCACCGTCTGCGAGGAGGCCGGCTGTCCGAACGTTGGCGAGTGCTGGTCCCAGGGCCACGCCACGATGATGATCATGGGCGAGGTCTGCACGCGGGCATGCAGTTTCTGCAACATCGCCACCGGCAAGCCCCCCGAGGAACTGGACGTGTTCGAGCCCGGGCGCGTCGCGCACGCCGTGGAAAAACTGGGCCTGAACCACGTGGTCATCACCTCCGTCGATCGCGACGACGTGGAGGACGGGGGCGCCGAGCATTTCGCGCAGACCATCCGCGCAATCCGGCACCGCAGCCCGGCCACGACGATCGAGATCCTGACGCCGGATTTCCTGCGCTGCGATCCCAGCGTGCTGGAGGTGGTGGTCGAGGCGCGCCCCGACGTGTTCAACCACAACCTCGAAACCGTTCCGGGCCTTTATCCGGAGGTGCGGCCGGGCGCGCGCTACTTCCACTCCCTGCGGCTATTGCAGCGGGTGAAGGAGCTCGATCCGACGATGTTCACCAAGTCGGGCATCATGGTCGGGCTGGGCGAGACGCGGACACAGGTGGTGCAGGTCATGGAGGACATGCGTGCGGCCGATATCGATTTCCTGACCATCGGCCAGTACCTGCAACCAACGCCGAAGCATCACGCCGTTGACCGCTTCGTGCATCCCGACGAATTCGCGTCCTATGAAAAGACGGCCTACAACAAGGGCTTCCTGATGGTCTCCGCGACGCCGCTCACCCGGTCGTCCTACCACGCGGGCGACGATTTCGCGCGGTTGCGGGAAGCGCGGCTGGCGAAAGTGGCAGGCCGCTAGGGCACCGCCCGCGCACGGGTTTTCAGCGGCACCTGCGGCCGAGTCGCACTGCGGTTTCACTCAGGCGCGCCAGGACCAGCGGCGCTTTTTTCGAAAAGCAAGGCGGCCGTCCGCGCGTCCCGGCCTGCCTTTCATGCAGTTGTCGCCGATGGTGCCGTCGCGGCTGCGCCTCAGGAGCCATCCTGCGGCAGCGCCTTGAGATAGGCTGCAACGGCTGCGCGGTCTTCCTTCGGAAGCCGGGCGAAATTCTCGATCACCGCGACCATGTGTCCGCCAGCGCTGTCGTAGTCCCGGGTAAACCCGGTTTCGAGGTAATAGGCGATGTCTCCCGCGCTCCAGTCCAGCTTGTCCGGGGTCAGCGGCGGGATCGTCCCCTTGCCGGCGGGATTGGGCGCACCGGTCAGCCACGCATCCGTGCGCAGGCCGCCGAGCGCGTTGCGCGGTGTATGGCATTCGCCGCAATGCGCCAGCGCCTCAACGAGTTCGCGGCCGCGTTCGAGTTCGGGTGTCGGTGCGTCGGCAACGACCCAATCGTCATTCAGAAACAGCAGCTTCCACCCGCCCACGCTGCGCCGGATGTTGAAGGGAAAGCCCAGGTCGTGCGCCCCGCTCGGCGTCGGGTCGGGCGGCAGCGTCTGCATGAACGCCCACAGATCGGCGATCTGCCGGTCGGTCATGCGGGTGTAGGCGCCATAGGGAAACGCCGGGTAGTAGTGGCGACCTTCGGGCGAGGTTCCTTGCCGCAGCGCGGTGGCAATGTCGGCAAGGCTCCACGAACCGATCCCCGCCTCCGGGTGCGGCGAAATGTTCGGGGCAATGAAATCGCCAAACGGCGTCTGGAAGGTCTGACCGCCGGACAAGACGAGCTTGTCTTCGGACTTGGGCGCATGGTGGCACGACGCGCAGCCCGCGGCGATGAAGACCAGTTTGCCCGCATCCGAATCGCCAGAGAGCCCGGCGAAGCGCGCCGGATCCTCCGTCTTGGCACGTGTCAGCCAAAGCCCGGCCCCGGCCGCCACGACAGCGGCCAGAACGAGGTACAGAAACATCCGGCGCATGTCGCGCAATTTACTCCGAGGCGCGGTATTCGTCGTGGCACGCCTTGCAGGTGCCACCGACCTGGCCCAGTGCCGGTCCGATCGCTTCCTGCCCCTCGGCAGCGGCGGTCTGCATCGCGGCGGCAGCAGTGCCTAGGTTTTCCCACTTGCTGATCACGTCGGGCAGGTTTTCCCAGATCTTCGGCAGCGCCCGGGTGTTCTCGACCGACGCATTGTCCGAACCTTCCGGCCAGTTGAAGCTCTGGTTCAGGGACGCGACCGTGGCGATGTTGTCGGCGGCATGTTGCGCCATCTCCTGGTCGTACTCGATCTCTCCCTTCGCCATGCCCCCCAGCACGCCGAGGTTCAGGGCGAGGATCCGGAACTGACCCTGTCGCGCCTTGATCGCGGCTGACGGGTCTTGCGCCGAGGCCGCACCGGCGGATGCCGCGATACCGAGGCAGATGGCCGCGGTGGTCAGGTTTCGAGTCAAGTTCATGAGTACCTCCGTCAGTTGGATTGGCTATGCGCAGAGCCTAGCTGTGACTAGAGTAATAGCTAGTGGAGAAATTTGAAACGCGGGTGACAAATTTTGCACAGCATGAACTGGGACGATCTGCGCTACGTGCTGGCCGTGGTCGAGCACGGGTCGCTGGCCGCGGCGGCACGACACCTGGGCGTCAACCATGCCACCGTCCTGCGCCGCGTGGGCGCGTTCGAGACACTGATGGGGTCCCCCGTTTTCATGCGCACGGCCCAGGGCTACCAGCTGCGTCCCGACAAGCTGCGCCTGATCGAGGCTGCGCGCGAGGTGGCGCACGCGGTAAACGCGGTCGAACGGCTGGGCGCGGGCAAGGATGCGCAGCTTACCGGCCATGTGCGGGTGACCTCGACCGACACGATCTGCCTTGCCGTTTTGCCAACCATCCTGGCCGAACTGCGCACAAGCGCGGGCGGGCTGAACGTGACGCTGATCTGCTCCAACCTGCACCTGAACTTCGCGCGGCTCGAGGCGGAGATCACGGTGCGCCCGGCGGAGCATCTGGGCGAGGGGCTGGCGGGCGAGGTCGCCGGGCGGATGCGATTCGCGGTCTATGCGCCGCGTCATGCTGAGGATTCGGACCTGCGTTGGATCGGCGCCACCGGTCCGCTGTCGCGCAGTGTTGCCGGCATCTGGCTGAGCGAACGGGCTGCGGTGGAGGGGTTCGCGGCCACCTCCGACAGCTTCCTGGTGATGCGTGAACTTGCCTCCGAGGGGATCGGGCGCGCGCTCCTGCCCTGTCTGATCGCGGAGCACGATCCGCGCCTGCGCCGTGTCGACATCGCGGATTGCGATCTGACGGTGCCGCTCTGGGTCGGGTGTCATGCCGAACTGGCGGAGGTGTCGCGCATAACGGCGCTGCGGACATCCTTGCGGGATGCGCTGATCCAGCGCGCCGACCTGCTCGACCCGCCCTCTGCACGCTGATCGCGGTGCTCACTCCTCGTCGGTGAAACGGATCTTGCCGATGAAGGGCAGGTTGCGGTTCCGCTGTGCAAAATCGATACCGTAACCCACCACGAATTCGTCCGGAATCTCGAACCCCGTCCAGTCGGCCTTGAAATCGACCTCCCGCCGCGAGGGCTTGTCCAGAAGCGCGATCGTCTTGAGCTTGCGTGGCTTGCGGGAGCGGAGCAGGGCGTTGACATGGGACATCGTGTGGCCGGTGTCGACGATGTCCTCCACCACCAGAACGTCGCGCCCTTCGATCGCGCCGCGCAGGTCCTTGAGGATCCGCACTTCGCGCGAGCTTTCGGTGCTGTCGCCATAGGAGGAGGCCTCGAGGAAATCGACCTCGATGGGCAGGTCCAGTTCGCGCACGAGGTCGGCGATGAACACGAAGGACCCGCGCAGCAATCCCACAACCACCAGTTGGTCGGTGTCGGCGAACTCTGCCTGGATCTCTTCGCACAGCGCCTCGATCCGGGCGGCGATTGTCTTGGCCGAGATCATCTGATCGATCACGTAAGGCCGGTGCGGCATGGCATCCCCCTTGATCCCGCAGGGTTTTCGGAACAAGTCATGTGAAACAGCTAACCCAGTAACGGACGCATGCCCACCCATTCCGAAACCCGATTCCTTCCGTATTCGCCCCAGCAGATGTACGATCTGGTCGCTGACGTCGGCAAATATCCGGAATTCCTGCCCTGGTGCGCCGCCGCCCGCATCCGAAGCCGCGTGACTCGCGGCGAGAGCGAGGTGATGGACGCCGAACTGGTCATCTCGTTCCGCGTCTTCCGCGAGCGGTTCGGGTCCCGCGTGACGCTCTGGCCCGAGGACATGCGAATCGATACCGAGTATCTCGACGGGCCGTTCAAGCACATGAAGTCGAACTGGTCCTTTGCCGATGCCGAGGGCGGCTGCAACGTGTCCTTCTTTGTGGATTTCGAATTCAAGAACGCGATCCTGCAACGGCTGATCGGCGTGGTGTTCAACGAGGCGATGCAGCGTATCGTGCGCGCGTTCGAGAAGCGCGCGCACCAGCTTTACGGCTGACGTCCCATAGGGTCAGCCCGCGTCGGACACGGCGCGGAGCAACAGCGACATCGCGTGATCCCGCGCGGCCTCGCGCACGGCCCGCCGCCCCAGCGCGCCGAATTCGACGGTTTCTGTCGTGGTCCTGGCACCCGCGCAGAGGCCGAAGCAGACGCGGCCTTCGGGCTTGAACTCCGAACCGCCCGGACCGGCAATTCCAGTAATGGATACAGCGACTTGCGCGCTGGAGTTGTCGCAGGCGCCACGGGCCATCTCCGCCGCTACCTCCTCGCTGACCGCGCCGTGTGCCGCGAGTGTGTCCGGGCGGACGCCCAGCATGTCGACCTTGGCCGCGTTGGAATAGGTGACGAAGCCGCGTTCGAAAATGTCCGACGACCCCGCGACATCGGTCAGCGCGGCCGCGACCATCCCGGCGGTGCAGCTTTCGGCGGTGGAGATCATCAGGCCCTTGCGCCGCGCGGCCTCGAGGATCCGATCCGCAACGCTCACAGCCCCAGCGCCCCGTGTGCGATACCGGCCAGCACGATCACGCCCATCGCGGCAAAGGCTCCTGCGATCACGTCATCCAGCATCACGCCCAACGGACCGCCGCGCCGGTCGGCCCAGCCAACAGGCCCGGGCTTCCAGATGTCGAACAGGCGAAAGAGCAGGAAGGCCGCCACCCAGCCGGGCCAGAGCCTCAGGATGTCGATCCC
>CBDUPF010000001.1:0-43146 GCA_965369035.1 uncultured Aliishimia sp. | reverse complement strand
ATGAGGCACAAGGTGCGGACATCAAGCTCCCCACCGCTGTGAGAGAGCCAGCCCGCTTGCCCCAGGTCCCGAACCAGCGCCCGGCAGGCGGCATCCACGTCGGAATGATCGACCGGCAGGTGCGCCGACGCCCAGTCGTCGAGGTCGCGCGCCAGGGTGCGGTGACGGTCCTCGAAGAACGGCCAGTCCAGGAACGATCTGTCAGCCATTTTGCAAACTCCTGTCCCAGGGTTTGCAAACAGAAACTCCGATGCGGGTGCGGATTTGCATGGTGCCCCTCAATCCCCTGCAAAGACCGGTTTTTCCTTGGCGACGAATGCCCGGTAGGCCCGCTTGAAATCCTCGGTCTGCATGCAGATCGCTTGCGCCTGCGCTTCGGCTTCTATCGCCTGCTCAAGGCTCATCGACCACTCCTGGGCCAGCATCGACTTTGTCATCATGTGACCGAAGGCCGGCCCCTCGGAGATTCGAACGGCCAGTGCGCGCGCGGTGCTCTCGAGCTCTTCAGGCGTCACCAGCCGGTTGAAGAACCCCCAGCGTTCGGCCTCCTCGCCGGACATCGACCTCCCGGTATAGAGCAGTTCGGCGGCCCGCCCCTGCCCGATGATCCGGGGCAGGATCGCGCAGGCGCCCATGTCGCAACCGGCCAGCCCCACGCGGGTGAAGAGGAAGGCGACCTTGGCCGCTGGTGTCCCGATCCGCAGGTCCGATGCCATGGCGATGATCGCACCCGCCCCGGCACAGGCGCCGTCCACGGCCGCGACGATCGGTTTCCCGCAGCCCAGCATCGCCTTGACCAGGTCGCCGGTCATGCGGGTGAAGGCCAGCAGGTCCTTCATGTTCATTTCGGTCAGCGGCCCGATGATCTCGTGCACATCGCCACCGGAGGAGAAATTGCCGCCGGTCCCGCCAAAGACCACGGCCTTCACCTCGTCGTCGTAGTGCAGGTCGCGGAACCAGTCGCGCAGTTCGGCGTAGCTGTCGAAGGTCAGCGGGTTCTTCCGCTCCGGCCGGTCGAGGCGCACGGTGGCGATCCCGTCCGCGATCTCCAGCGCGAAATGTCTGACGTCAGAGCGCATGAGCCGTATCCCTCCCTTCGGTGATTTCGGACAGACGTGCGGTCAGGCGTCGCGCCTCCTCGGCGGAGAGGTCGGACAACAGCCTGTCGATCCAGCTCTCGTGTTCCTGGGCCTGCCGGGCAAATTCCGTGCGCCCAGCGGCCGTCATCCGGACGATCATGGCACGCCGGTCACCCGCCACGGGCACACGTTCGACGAAGCCCTCGTCGGCCAGGCGATCGACGATCCCGGTGACATTCCCGTTCGAGACGCGCAGGACGGCGGAGAGCTGGCTCATCTTCAGCCCCTCGGCGTGGCGCGACAGCGCCGCCATCACGTCGAACCGCGGCAGGGTGGTGGAGAATTCGGACCGCAGCCGGTCGCGCAGCTCGGCCTCGATCTGGCGGGTCAGTTTGAGCAGTCGCAGCCATAGCCGCAGCCGGTCCTTGGACTCGCTCATATTTCGCCCCCCGAAACGGACAGCGCGTGCCCATTGACCATGGACGCGCCGGGTGAGGCCAGGAAAGCCACCGCGGCCACGACTTCGTCCACGGTGATCATCCGGCGCATCGGGTTGCGCGAGGTGATCCGCGCGGCGGCCTCCTCTGCGGAGACGTTGAACTTGGTCATGACGTTGGCCACGGCGCTCTCGGCCATCTCGGTCTCCACGAAACCGGGGCAGACCGCGTTGCAAGTGACGCCCACGCGCGCCGCCTCGTGCGCCACGGCCCGCACGAACCCCACGACCCCATGCTTGGAGGCGACGTAGGGCGAGAGGTTCGGCCCGCCCTGCAGACCCGCGGTGGAGGCAATGGCGATCAGGCGGCCGCCGGCGGTCATGCCCTTCATCGCCTCGCGGAAGGTGAGGAACACGCCGGTGAGGTTGATGCGCATCAGCCGCTCCCATTCCTCCAGCGTGCAGTCGACCAGCTTGACCGCGGTGCCCACGCCCGCATTGGCCACCACGATGTCATAGGGTTGTTCGAAAAGGGCGACCACCTGCGCTTCGTCGGAGACGTCCGCCGTCCGGCAGGTCATGCCCCGCCCGCCGTCGGTTTCCTGCAGCGCCTCCGCCCGGCGGCCAGTGATGGTCACATCCGCCCCTTCGTTCGCGAAATGCCGCGCGATGCCGCGCCCGATGCCCGATCCGCCGCCTGTCACCAGAACCCGTGTCATACCTTCATCTCCATTTCCGCCGCGCGGTCCATCAGCCGCCACATCTGGTCGCGCCCGGCCTCGTAGGGTTTGGGCCATTCGGCCTGCCGGTCACCGATCCGGGCGCCCTCGCGCAGTGTCCAGTAGGGATCGGCAAGGTGCGGCCGCGCCAAACAGACCAGGTCGGCCCGCCCGGCCATCAGGATCGAATTGACATGATCGGCTTCGTAGATGTTGCCGACCGCCATCGTCGCGAGCCCGGCCTCGTTGCGGATCCGGTCGGAAAACGGGGTCTGGAACATGCGGCCATAGACCGGCTGTGCCTCGGTCGAGGTCTGGCCTGCACTCACGTCGATGATGTCCGCGCCCGCGTCGCTGAAGGCGCGCGCGATGTCCACCGCGTCTTCCGGCGTGATCCCGTCCGCGCCCACCCAGTCGTTGGCGGAAATTCGCACCGACATCGGTTTCGCCTCCGGCCAGACGGCGCGCATGGCGCGGAAGACTTCCAGCGGGTAGCGCAGGCGGTTTTCACGCGACCCGCCGTACTCGTCCGTCCGCACGTTCGACACGGGCGTCAGAAACGACGACAGTAGGTAACCATGCGCCGCGTGCAACTCGATCATGTCGAAGCCCGCGCGTTCGGCCATCTGTGCCGCCGCCACGAATTCGTCCCGCACGCGGTCCATGTCCGCGCGTGTCATTTCGCGCGGGACGGGATTGCGCTCGGACCAGGGAATCGGGCTCGCCGACATGACGTCCCAATTGCCCGAGGGCAGCGGCGCGTCCATCTCCTCCCAGCCCAGTTGGGTGGAGCCCTTGCGCCCGGAATGGCCGATCTGGGAACAGATCTTCGCGTCCGTCTCGGCATGGACGAAATCGACCAGTCGACGCCACGCGGCCTCGTGGTCGGGCGCATAAAGCCCCGGACAGCCCGGCGTGATCCGGCCCTCCGGACTGACACAGGTCATCTCGGTGTAGACGAGCCCCGCGCCGCCCTTGGCGCGCTCGCCGTAGTGGATCAGGTGCCAGTCGGTAGGGCAGCCGTCGACGGCCTTGTATTGCGCCATGGGCGAGACGACGATGCGGTTCTTCAGAGACATGTCACGCAAGCGGAACGGCGCGAACATCGGCGCCCGGGCGGGGCCGTTCGTGCGCGCACCCGCCTGCTCCATGAACCAGGCCTCCGCATCGCCCAGCCAGTCGGGATCGCGTTCGCGCAGGTTCTCGTGGCTGATCCTCTGCGAGCGCGTCAGCAGGGAGTAATTGAGCTGGACGGGATCGAGATCGAGATAGCGTTCGACGTCCTCGAACCATTCGACCGAATTGCGCGCGGCCGATTGCAGACGCAGAACTTCCAGCCGGCGGGCGTCCTCGTATTTCTGGAACGCGGTGGCCAGGTCAGGCTCCTTCGTGACGTGATCGGCCAGCGCAATGGCCGATTCCAGCGCCAGCTTGGTTCCGGACCCGATGGAAAAATGTGCGGTTGCCGCGGCGTCGCCCAACAGAACCACGTTCTGGTGTGCCCAGTTTTCGCACAGCACGCGGGGAAAGCGTATCCAGGCCGACCCGCGGATGTGCCGGGCATTCGTCATCAGCCCGTGACCGCCGAGGTGATCGCGGAAGATCTCCTCGCAGACCGCGATGCTCTCCTCCTGACTCATGCGTTCGAACCCCCAGGCGTCGAAGGTGGCCTTGGAACACTCCACGATGAAGGTCGCGGTGTCGGCATCGAACTGGTAGGCGTGCGCCCAGACCCAGCCGTGTTTCGTCTTCTCGAAGATGAAGGTGAAGGCGTCGTCGAATTTCTGATGCGTACCGAGCCAGACGAAGGGACAGCGCCGGATGTCGATATCCGGTTTGAACGCGCCCTCGAACTCCGTCCGCGTCTTGGAATTCAGCCCGTCGGACGCCACGACGAGATCATAGTCGTCCATGTACGCGCGCGCGCTTTCGATCTCCGTCTGGAAGCGCAGGTCGACACCCAACTCGCGCGCCCGTGCCTGCAGGATCATCAGCAGCCGACGCCGCCCGATGCCGCAGAAGCCGTGACCGGTGGAGGTGATCGTCTGCCCGTGGATATGCAGCGCGATATCGTCCCAATAGGCGAATTCGGCGCGGATCCTGGCGGCACTTTCGGGGTCGTTCGCCTCGAGGTTTTCCAGCGTCTCGTCGGACAGCACCACGCCCCAGCCGAAGGTATCGTCGGGCCGGTTGCGTTCGATCACCGTGATCTCGCAACCGGGATCGCGCAGCTTCATCGAAATCGCAAAGTAGAGACCGGCAGGGCCGCCGCCCAAACAGGCAACACGCATGTCACTCCCTCCTGTAGCCACCTTCACGCTAGCAATGCCGAAATTTTATTTCAAGCAAAAATATTTCATGCCTAAAGTATATGGGTGAGCTGGTTGTGGTAGCGGCCCGGTGCCCCCTTGGCCCGAAAACAGAAGAAAAAGTCAGTGGAGCAGGCGCGCCTCGTGCACCGCGATTGCCTCGTCGAGGTCCTCGTAGAAGGTCAGCTGACCCGCCTCGAGCACGGCCGCGCAGTCACAAAGCCTGCGCAGCATGCCCATGCCGTGCGAGACGACGATGGCGCCGCTGTCCTGCAACCGGTCCAGCAGGAAATCCGCGCTCTTCTGTCGGAATGCGGCATCCCCCACGGAGGTGACCTCGTCGATCAGGTAGGTGTCGAACCGGATGCCCATGGAAACGCCGAAGGCAAGCCGCGACCGCATGCCGGAAGAATAGCTCTTGAACGGCATGCGGAAATGCTGGCCGAGTTCCGCGAAATCCTCCACGAAATCTTCCAGCGCGTTCGTGTCGACCCCATAGACTCGGGCGAGAAAGCGCACGTTTTGGGCGCCTGTCAGATCGCCGTGGAACGACCCGGCAAAACCCACCGGCCAGGACACTGTGCCACGCATGCGGACATGACCCGAATCGGGGTTCATCGTGCCGGCGAGAATGCGCAAAAGCGTGGATTTCCCCGCCCCGTTCCGACCGAGCAGCGCCACTGACCGGCCTTCGGGAAAGGCGAGGTTGAGGTTGTCGGCCACGACCTTGCGCCGACCGCCATGCCCGAAACTCTTGCACAGATTTACCAGCTGGATCATGGCCTCAGCTGCGATCCCGCACGGAATAGTAGATCAGCGCCAGCACCGACCAGATCAGGAAGACGAAAAGCGCGATCAGCCCGAGAAGCAGTTCGCGCTGCGGGAACTCCGCACTTTGCGGGTGCGTGGGGCGGAGATAGGCGGCCAGGTAACGGCTCTGCTTCTGCGCCTCGCGAAGGGCGGCATCGTAGGAGGTGAGCGCGTTGAGGTAGGAGGTCTGCGCGAATTCCAGATCGACGCTCAGTTCCTCGAACCGGGAGAGCAGCGTGGAATAGGTCTCGTCGCCATCCGCCCCAAGCCCGAACTTCCGGCGTTCGGCGTCGATCCGGCGCTGGATCACGTCGATCTGCTTGCGAATCTGCTCGACGCGCGGATCGCGTTCGCTGCTGTTCTCGATCAGGAGGTCGTGTTCGATGTAGGCCTCGGCCAGCGTCTGCTGCAGCGACACGAGGACGGTCATCTGCCCCTGCACGTCCGCCGAAGGATCCACGATTTGCGTGGTCGACCGGAACCGGGTCAGCGCCTGGCGCGCGGATTTGAGCCGTTCGACGGCCGCATCCAGCTCCTCGCGGGCATAGCGGGTCCGGTCCTCCCGTGCGATGGCGCTCAGCCGGTTGATCATCACGCTGGACCGGTCGAGGATCTCCTCGGCGATCGCCACGGCGTCCTCGGGCGCGAAGGCGCGCACGCGCAGTTCGATCAGCCCGGTGCCCGAATCGTAGTGTACGGCCACCATGCTCTGCCAGTAATCGACCAGCGACTCTATCGGCGCGTCCGGATCGAAGGCAAAGACCGGGTCGTCCTGGGGCTTGGAATAGAGCGCGCGCAGGTCCAGCCGCTCGTCGACCAGTTCGACCATCTCCTGGCTCTGGATGAATTCGTAGAGGATGTCCGTGTCGGACGTGCTGGCCCCGCCCATGGACCCCAGCCCCTCGAAGAGGTCGACGGGAACCTGCATGTCCTGCGCTCGCACCGCGAAGCCCACGCGCGAGGCATATTGATCCTCCGCCCGCTCGTAGAGATACCAGCCCGACACGGCCACCGGGACCACGACCAGGATCAGGAAGCTGAGATACAGGCCGATGTGACGCGCCTTCGTCCGCGACCGGCGGACCGGTTGCGGCTGGCGCGCCGGACCCACGGAGTCTGGCGGGGTTTTGGTTTCAACGACCCTCACGGTGGAGCCTGTTCACGCCTTTTTCAGGTTTGTTAGGAATTCGTATACGGAATTTCGTTAACAATTGATTTAACTCGACGGAGAATCCGCAACCGAATGGCGCATACGATCGAACGGAAGGATGGCTGGCTCCGCAAGAGCCTGCGGTCGATGACGGCCCTTCTCCTGCGCGAGATGTCGACGACCTATGGCCGGTCGCCGGGCGGATACCTGTGGGCGGTTCTGGAACCGGCAGCCGGTATCGCGTTGCTGACATTCGTCTTTTCGCTGGCCTTCCGCTCTCCCCCCATCGGCTCGGACTTCCCGATCTTCTATGCCACCGGAATCCTGCCCTACACGATGTACGTGCAGATGAACGCGCGCCTGATGGTGTCGATCTGGTTTTCGAAACCGCTGCTGCAATATCCCGCGGTCAGCTTCATCGACGCGATCATCAGCCGTGCGATTCTCGCGCTGATGACGCAGATCATCGTGTTTTATGTCGTGATCGCCGTGATCCTCCTGATCTTCGAGCCGCATGTGACCATTGACGCGCCGCTGGTGGCACTCTCGCTTGCCATGGCGGCGATGGTGGGCGGCGGCGTGGGCGTTCTCAACTGCCTGCTGATCTCCGTCCTGCCGGTGTGGCAGCGGGTCTGGAACATCCTGCACCGGCCGATGTTCATCATCTCGGGGATCTTCTTTCTGTTCGAAAGCATACCGGAGCCCTACCGCTCGATCCTGTGGTTCAACCCGTTGGTCCATGTGATCGGGATCATGCGCAAGGCGTTCTATCCCACATATGACGCGGCCTACGCATCGCCGGCCTATGTGTTCGGCTTCGGTCTGATCTGCCTCGTGGTCGGGCTCTTCTTCCTGCGACGCTGGCACAAGGACCTGCTTTACCTGTGACACCGACCTTCAAGGATACCGCACGATGAGCTTCATTCATGTCGGGCGCGAGGCGCTTTCCGTCCCCGGGCGGATGGAACTGGACGAAATGGCGTTCCTCGCCGCGCTGGCCGCGAAAGTGCCGGAGGGCGGGCGCATCGTCGAGATCGGGGCCTTCTACGGCCGCTCGACCAGTGCCATGGCGCGGGCCAATCCGTCGGTCCGGATCACGTCGATCGACACCTTCGAAGATGTCGAATGGACGGGTCGCTATGCTTCCAGCTATCGCGAGGTGCCGGTCTTCGGGCGCGCCGCCTTCGAGCGCTACACGCGCGGCCTGCCCAACGTGGAGGCGATCGAAGGGTTCAGCCCGGACGTGGTGTCGGACTGGACCGATCCCATCGACATGTATTTCGAGGACGCGATCCACGGCAATCCGGGGCTCAAGCGCAATCTCGACTTCTGGATCGGTCACCTGAAACCGGGCGGCATCGCGTGCGGTCACGACTACACGCTGCGATTTCCGGACATCAAGGCCGAAGTCGACGCGATTGCCCGCGAGTGGGGCTCGCCGGTGCGCGTCGTGGGGTCGCTCTGGGCGCTGCAGAAGCCGGTCGAGCAGGCGGGCGATGTCTCCCCCCGGGGGCTGATGCCGGGCCTGCGCACGCTGCCGCGCCTGAAGGTGCGCGTGGCCAACAAGAAACGCGGGCCTGACATGGCCTTCGACGGATACTGGTGCGGCGCGCACATGGAAGTCGACCGGCTGAACTGGATGGCGATCGACGATATCGCTGCGGAAACCGGCCTGAGGCTGGAGTATCGTGTCGGCCACCCGCAACACGGCGCGACCGACTGGATTCCCGCCGGGCAGAAGGCGCGGCTCGACGTTGCGGGCGCACCACGGCCGTTTACCCGCATCGCGGTTCGCCTGAATGGCCGCGATCTGGCGGACACTCCGCACGTGATCTACCGCGTATCGGCCCGGCAGATCGGCAATGGTGGGGCGGCGGTCAGCGGCACGTCGCGCTGGGCCTCCGACGGAAGCTGGGCCGCGCTGCCCATGCAGGGACCCGCGATCAACGCCATCACCGTCTCGCTGGCCACCGAATTGCCGCCGAAGCCGCAATCCAGCTTTACCCAGAACCGGCCGGGTGCCTGGGAGACCATCAAAAAATCGATGCGGCTGAAGGCTTTGGCCGGAATGTGAACGAATCCTTTTGCCGTTCACCAGTTGTTAATTCTTCCCCCGTTAAGGTTAATCAAACGTTGCGTGCGACCACGGGCAAGCTCCGATTTCGGGAAGTTCACCACGGTTTCCCGGAGGGGAGCCAATGACGATCCGGACAATGGGCACACCCAAGTGCGCGCGGGGATGAAGTGATCGACACGGGGATCCAGCTTGCACATGACCGCCTCGCACCTGATAGCGGTGAACTGCCACGAGTTCCACAAACCTGCAGACATATCCCGCGGCCTTTCCAGTGTCGCGGATGCCGTGGACTACTTCCGGGGCCAGACCGGCGACCCGATCCACGTGCGTGTCTACTGGCATAACTCGGATGGGCCGAAAGCGCGGCTCCGAGACCAGATCGCGGCCAGCGGCTTCGAACTGGTTCGCGCGCCGCACCACAGCAACGGCGAAAACCTGAACCGACAGGTGGACGATGCGCGGCGCGACGGTTTCGACATCTTTTTCCGAGTGGACGCGGACGACACGGTCACCCTGCGGCGTTTCGTGCTGCAATCCGAGTTGCTGACCGCCGGAGCATGCGACCTTTGCGGCGGTGGGCTTCACTACATCCCACCGGACGCACCCGGATACCTGATGCTGCCGGAAGTCCGCCCCGGCCCTGTCGATTTCATCGAGAACCAGTTCGTCCTGCATCCCTCCATGGCGTTCCGTCTCGATGCCTTCGACAGGGCCGGATTGCGATACTGGCCGCACCGGCTCGAGGACAAGGCCTTGCTGCTGCAAGCGCGCAAGGCCGGGCTGCGGATCCGGAACCTCGGCACGGTCGTCGGCACCTACAACCTCGACCCGCGCTCCCGCAATCTGTTCAGGCAGAAGTGGCTGAACCTGAAGCTGAACCTGGAATTCCTCCTGCACTCCGGGTCGCTTCGCCACGTCCCTTATGCGGTTTTTCTCTTTTCGCTTCACGTCGCTCTCGGCTCAAACCGGTTGCGCCGGATCAGATACCTTATGCGCCGACGAAAGGCACCCCACCCGCCGCAATCCGCCGCCCCGCGGAAACGCGCCAAACCAGTAACCTCATGACGTCCAAGGGGGAGCAGTTGCGCGCCGGCTCTCCCTCTCGGGTCAACTCCTGCCTGGCCCGACATTCCATCAAGGCGTTCCACTGCTCAGACTTACAATAGGTGAACCATGAAAATCACAGTTCTCGGAGGAGACGGCTTCTGCGGTTGGCCCAGCGCCCTGCGCCTGGCGTCCGAAGGGCACAAGGTCACGATCATCGACAACTTGTCCCGCCGCAGCATCGGCGAGAAGCTCTCCGCCCCGTCTCTGACCCCTGTTCCGTCGATCAACAAGCGGATCGAAGCTGCGCAGGACGTGGGCGACATCGACTTCATCTTCTGCGACATCGCCCGTGACCCGAACCGCTTGCGCGACATCCTCGCCGAGGTCGTACCCGACGTGGTGGTCCATTTCGCCGAACAGCGCTCGGCCCCCTATTCGATGTTGAGCGATTACGAGCGCAAGTACACGATCGACAACAACGTGTCCGGCACGAACAACCTGCTCTCCATCCTCGTTGATCTGAACCAGCGGCCGCATATCGTGCACCTGGGCACGATGGGGGTCTATGGCTACAACGACGATTTCGGCGAGATCCCCGAAGGTTACCTCGATATCGAGGTGCTTGAGACGAAAAAGAAGATGTCGATCCCCTACCCGGGGAACCCGGGTTCGATCTACCACCTGACCAAGGTGCTGGATCACCAGATCATGCAGTTCTACGCCAAGAACTGGGGCTTCCAGATCACCGACCTGCACCAGGGCATCGTCTGGGGCACGGAAACCGAGATCACCAAGACCGATCCGGTCCTGATCAACCGTTTCGACTATGACGGCGAATACGGCACCGTGCTCAACCGCATGATCGCCCAGGCCCAGATCGGCTTCCCGCTCACGGTCTACGGCACGGGCGGCCAATCGCGTGCCTTCATCCATATTCAGGACACGGCGAAGTGCATCTCTCTTGCCGCAAACAATCCCCCCAACAATGGCGAGCGCCCGCGCGTGTTCAACCAGGTGGCCGAAGTGCACACGGTCCGTGACCTGGCCGAGTTGATCTCCGAAAAAACGGGCACGGAGATCGGATATCTCGACAACCCCCGCAAGGAAGCGGCGGAGAACAAGCTCAAGGTTTCGAACCACGGGCTCTGTTCGCTCGGGTTCGATCCGATCAAGCTGGCCGACGGCCTTCTGACCGAAATCGAAGAGACAGTCGTGCGCTACTCCGACCGGATCGACCGGGACGTCATCCTGTCGAATGCACGGTGGTAACATGAAGATCGTCATTACCGGCGGTCTCGGCTTTGTCGGGCGGAACTTCGGGCTTCACCTGCGCCGCGTGGCGCAGGAGCACGAATTGCACAGCATCGACTGGTTCGACGGTGCTGCCGAGGCCGACCACGCGATCTTCGACAGTTCGACCGTGTGCTGCTTTGCCTCCGACACGGCCAAGCACATCTACCGCAACGCGGACGTGGTCGTGCATCTTGCCGCGACCACGACGGTGCAGGAAAGCGTGGTGGACCCGCAACGAAGCTTCACCAACAACGTGATCAAGACGCAATCGCTGCTGGAGCACCTGCGAGAGGTCGCGCCGAACGTGCATTTCGTCTTCGCCTCCACCGGCGGGGCGATCATCGGCGAGTATGACGGCCCGATCAACGAGGAGATCCCCCCGCGCCCCGTCTCGCCCTATGGCGCGACGAAGCTCGCGGTGGAGGGGCTGCTGTCGGCCTATACCGGCACCTACGGAATGCCCGCCGCGTCGATGCGGTTCTCGAATGTGTACGGCCCGAAATCCGAGCGGAAATCCTCCGTCGTGGCCGCGTTCTGCAAGAACTACATGGAAAGCGGCCGGTTGCAGATCAACGGCGACGGCACGCAGACGCGCGACTACATCTTCATCGACGATGTCTGCCAGGCGCTGTGGAAGGCGATCCAGAAACGGGCGACCGGACCGTTCCAGCTGGGCACCGGGGTGCGCACCTCGATCATCGAACTGGTCGACATCCTGAGATCGGTCGACCCCGAGAAAGAGCTGGAAATCGTGCACGGACCCGACCTGGCCGGCGAGGTGAAGCACAATGTCTGCGACATCACCCGGGCCCGCGAGGTGCTGGATTTCGAACCCGAATACGACCTGCGGCGCGGTGTGGACAGAACACTGGCCTGGTTCCAGGAGACCATGTGATGACGGACACCATGACGACCGAACTGAAGAACGACGCCCCCCGCACCATGACGCTTGCCGGGCTGCGGTTTCTGCAGGCGCTGGCCGCGGAGCGGCAGTCGGGCTGTTTTCTGGAGATCGGCCCCCTGTTCGGGTCCTCGACCAACGCGATCGACGCCGGACGCAAGGACGACAGCGTTCCGATCCACACCATCGACACGTTCGAGAATGCGCCCTGGGTGCGCAAACGTCTCGGTCTCGACCTGAGCCGGGAGGCATTCGAGACGTTCACGACGGGCATCAGGACCCTGAACATTCACCAGGGGTTTGCGCCCGGCGTGGTGCGCGACACGTGGAAGGACAAGATCGGTTTCTACTTCGACGACGCCACCCACGGCGACCCGGGCTGGACCGACAACTACAAGTTCTTCAGCCCCTACTTCACCCGCGATGCGATCATCTGCGGCGACGACTTTGCCGGCGGCTGGCCGGATATCGTGCGCAACGTCCAGCGGATCACGGAAGACGGCCAGATGAAGCTCTACGTGATCGGCCGCGTGTGGGCGTTCACCGCGGAGGACGATCATCGCATCGCCAACGCGGTCCACAGCATCTACCCCAAGCTCAAGGGCACGGAGGTGGAGGTGCACCACGGCGACATTGTGCATCGCAACATCGCCGGAAGCTGGTCCTGGGGCCTGCACCGGCAGGAGCCCCTGACCGAGTTCAGAATGTCCGCGCCGGATGGGTTCGAGTTCGGTGTGAGCCTCGAACGCGAAGACGGCACGGCCAGCGCCGTCACGGTCGGACGTGAACCGCTTGTCCTCGACGGGATGCGGCGCATGACGTTTGCCATGCCGCGCAACTACTCCATCCAGTTCTGTGTCCGGAATGGCGACGGCAAGACCGAAAACACCAAGGACCTGCGCACGGGATCGCAGCTGGCCATCGGGCCGAACCAGCGCATCACGGCGCTGCGAATTGCACACAGGTAGGTCATGCGGGTCCTCTACGTCACGACCTGGGTCCTCGGCGATGCCGGAGCCAACGCAGCCGACATCTTCCCGCGGATGTCGGCGGCGGAACCGTCCATCGACAAGGTGATCGTCGCCGATTTCCCGCGCAACAAGTTCCACATCGAAACGCGGCAGAAGGCCGAATACCTGCGGCTGGAGTGGAACCGCACCTGGTTGCGACACGGTCTGCGAATCGCGCGCAAGGCCAAGCAGGAACGGATCGACGTCATCCACATCTTCTACCGTCAGCAGAACGCGGTGCTTTTGATGTTCATCCGGATCGGGCTGCGGCTCCTCGGATCGAAGGCGCAGATCGTGATGGACCATCGCTCCGTCAACCTCGCCAAGGGCGTGCGGCTCAAACGCAAGATGATGCTGAACTCCGTCATGCAGCGGTTCACGCATCACCTGGCGGGCAACCCCTGGGCGGTGGAGACGAACCACACCGTGATCCGCAAGCCCAAGCATATCATCGACCTCGGCTATGACCGGCTGCCGGAGGGCGAGGCAAGGGAGCCCGAACACCTTGCCGAGGAGGTGAACGTCTGGTTCATCGGCTCGCTGAAGCCTCGCAACCGCAAGTCGGAATTCCTGATCGAGACCTTCCGCAAGGTCGCCGAAATGCAAAGCGACCCGCGGCGCCATAACGAACGGCGCATCGTGATGCATGTGGCGGGTCCCACCAAGCCGGAGCAGAAGCGCATGCTCAAGGAGATCCCCGGCGTCGTCTATCACGGCACCCTGCCCCGCGACCGGCTCTACGAACTCCTGCGCGACAAGCCGGGGATCGGGCTCGCCTACATGAACCACGAATACCACGAATACGCGCCTTCGCTGAAGTTCGCGGAGTACGCCATCATGCGCTACCGCATCCTGTCCTCGGACACCCTGGGTCTGAAAACGCAGGCCGAACGGATGAACCTGTCCCACGTCCGGTTTGTGGCGGAGGACCCGGCGGCGTGGGCGGAGGCCATCGTCGAGGAAGCCCGCGACTACGCGGGGCTGGAGCCGTTCTGGGAGGACGCACCCACCTGGTCCTACCCGGACATCTATCGTCGGCAGGTGCTGGGTCTTTACGAACGCATCGCCGCCTGACGGCGGGTCAGAAGATGAAATCGCCGCTGTCGAGCAGGCTTTCGGTGATCGACTCGATCAGCAGGACGTTGCCGAAGCCGAAATTGATGCGGACACCCGCCGTGACATCCGACGCGATCGAATTGATATCGACCATCCCGGAGAGGCCGAAATCCGTGAGGTCGATCAGGTCTGTCCCGTCTTCGAAATCGAGTATCCGGTCGTAGCCGTAGTTCTGGTCGCGGTAGACGAATGTGTCGACGCCCGCGCCACCGGTCATGTTGTCGTCCCCCGTGCCGCCATCAAGGGTGTCGGATCCGTTCTCGCCCAGAAGGTAATCGCGCCCGTCGCCGCCGAACAGCGTGTCGTTGCCCCCGCCCCCGTAGAGGCAGTCCGTCGCGGCCCCACCATCCAGGTCGTCGTTGTTGAGGTTGCCGCGCAGAACGTCTTCTCCGGCACCGCCGGTCAGGATGTCGTTGTCGCGCCCGCCGTAGAGAAAATCGTCGCCGTCGCCGCCGTCCAGCGTATCCGCGCCGGACAAGCCCGCAAGGATGTCCGATCCGGCGCCCCCGATCATCGCGTCATCGCCCGTGTCGGACCCGATCAACCTGTCGTCGTCGTCGCCACCGTCCATGGTGTTGTTGCCGCCGATGCCCTTCAGGATATCGTTGCCCGACCCGCCGTTCAGGGTGTCGTCGCCATCGTTGCCGACAAGGCGGTCCGCCCCGGCGCCACCGTTCAGCACGTCGTTCCCGTCGCGGCCATAGATCGAGTCGTTGCCATCATTGCCATTGATGCGGTTTCCGGCATCGTTGCCGAACACGATGTCGGTGCCGCTGCCCCCCTCGTAGTTCTCCAGAACCGTGCCACGCGCGATGCCGAGGTTGCCGGTCTCCCCGAAGATGCTGGAATAGCTTTCCGGTTCGAGGTCCACATTCTGCCAGCCGCCATATGTCGAGGTGTCGAGCGTGTCGGTGCCGCCGTCGTCGAGAATGGTGAAGGAGACATTCGACAGGGTCGCGAACTGGTCATAGTACCCGCCCGCGTTGGAATTCGCACCGTAGGTCGTGTCGCCCGTGCGGATATTGCCCGCGACGCCGTAGAGCGCCTGCACCGCGAGAATGTCCGCGATCTGGGGCGTGATGACATAGGCAAACGAGGCATTGACGCTCGTGTTGTCGTCCTGGTCGAAGTAGGACATGATCGTCTGCTGCCAGCTGTCGTTCAAATAGAGGTTGTGAACCCCGTAGGTCGCTCCACCGTCATAATCGCCGGCATGGGCCAGGCCCAAAGCGTGGCCGATCTCGTGCAGGTAGGTCTGGAAAGAGTAATCGTCGATATCCGTGCCGTAGCTCGACAGCCAGTTCGTGCTGATGTTCACGTTCGCGGATTCGATGTATCCGTTCCAGGTCGAGAACTGCGCCCAGGCCCCGGCCTGATTGTCGTCGAACACGATTTCCCCACCCGACGTGACCTCGGTAAAGCCGACGCCCAGCACGTTCTCCCAGGCCAGAAGTGCGGTGCGCGCGAGGGTTTTTCCCGCCTCGGTCAGGCCTGTCACGTCATATGTGATGCTGTTTCCCGGCGACACGTTCCAGGAATAGCTCACGTCGCCCCAGCCACCGTAGGTCAGGTAGTTGGCGATCTGGTCGTGGGTCCAGTTTGTCGGCATCGTCTCCTCGCGGATTGTGATCGTGTAGCCGCCGAAATCCTCCGCGGCTTGCCCGTAGTAGGTTTCATGCGTGGTCGCCACGACCCGGTAGGCGCCGCTGTAGCAAGCCTCGAAGGACACACGCGAATAGTAGTTGCCGCCCCAGAAATCGATGTCGTCGTTGAAGGCCACCGTCTCTCCGGCCTCGTTCACGATGAACAGGAACGTGTCCTGCACATCGGCCCAGCTTCTGAAACGCGGGCCGACCGATATCTCGTAGGTCGTTCCCGCACTCAGCGGAACTTCGACCACGTCGAAATCGCTCCCCAGAAGGTATCCGGTGAACATGTCTCCGACGGAGACGACGTGATCCACGGCGACCCCTTGCGCGAAGTCGTCGCCGGCATCACCCTGTTCCGGCACTACGGCGAGAAGTCGCTTTTGCCGGGAATTTTCCTTTTGCATCAAGCCTAGCCTTCTGGAGGACAGGTACTCCGACAGCGCAGATATTATGCAATCGTTATCTTTTTGTTCCCGATCACACGAAAGGCCGGACTTTTCCTCGTTGATTTGAATCTAATTGTCAGGATCGGTCGTTATCTCAGGACCGAACCGATCGAACGGACAAGGATCGCGAAATCGAAACACACCGCGCCCGGTCGGGTCGCCCGACGCTGGTAGATCAGATCCAGTTGCGCCTTTCGCGGCACACAGCGGCGCAGATAGACCTGCTCTGTCTCTTCGCGGGTCTTGCAGGCTTTCAGAATCCGGTCCTCGAAGCGGTGTACGTGCAGCGTGGCAAGCCCGGTCAGCCCCGGCCTGCTGCGCAGGACACGGCCATAGATCTCCGGCAGCATCTCGACATAACGCGGATCGGGGGGGCGCGGCCCGACGAGAGACATGTCGGCCCGCACCACGTTCACAAGCTGCGGCAGCTCGTCGAGGCGCGTGCGGCGCAGGAAGGCGCAAAAGCGCGTCACGCGGAACGTCTTGTGACCGCCCGACACGCCGCGGTCATCCTCGGGCCGGTTGATTTCGCGCATGGTCCGGAACTTCAGCGCACTGAAGATGCGTCCGTTCTGCCCGGCCCTGCGGGCGCGGTAAATGACCGGCCTGCCCTCGATCGCAAGGATCAAGGCGGAGGTCACGATCCCGATCGGCAGCGTGAGCGGAAGCGTGAGCAGGACGAAGCCCAGATCGAACAGGCGTTTCCACAAGGGGAAGGGCGCATGGAGGTGCGGTTTGCCACGAGCCCGCATCATTCCCGCGGCTCTCCGGCACCCACCATGCAATACATGCGACGCGAAAAACGCGAGTCGGCCAGGGCATCCGCCGCCCGATCATCCCTCAAGCCGTTAGAGACCAAGCGCCGCTCCGCATTTTCTCGCATACCGTGTCGCGGCAGACTATCCCCCCTCGTCGCGAGGTCAATGCTGCACGGGACCGATGGTCAGACCCCGCACAATGCGGTAATCGGGGACATGGCTATCGTGACGAGCATTTGCGACGGCACCCGGTGGAATGCGACGCCAAGCCTCGGTGACGCGCGGGAGCAGGAAACGCTCGCCCCGGCCCTCCCTCGTGGCGAGGCTGGCGCATGACGCCGCCGGCCCGGGGATTTCCCCTCGCCGAGTTCCACGGCCGTCTGCGCCGCGCGCAGGGCATGATGGTCGACGCCGGCCTTGATGCGCTGTTCCTGACAACGGAACCGGAAGTGCGCTACTTCACCGGTTTCCTGACACGGTTCTGGGAAAGCCCGACGCGGCCCTGGATGCTGGTGGTGCCGGCGCGGGGCGATCCGGTGGCGGTGATCCCGGCCATCGGCGCGCATCTCATGGGACAGACATGGATCAACGACATCCGCACGTGGCGCGCACCGGACCTGAACGACGACGGGGTCGGGCTGGCGGCGGAAACGCTGTGCGACCTCGTCCCACAGGGCGGGCGGATCGGCGTGCCAAGCGGGATGGAGACGCATCTGCGCCTGCCGCTCGACAGTTGGCGCGCCCTGGGGGCAGCCGTGGGATCGCGCTCCTTCGACGGGGATGCGGACATCCTCCGCCGCCTACGCATGGTGAAATCAGGCGCCGAGATCGCCAAGATCCGCATCGCCTGCGCCATCGCCGACCGCGCGTTCGACCGCGTGCCCGAGATCGCCTCGGCGGGGGTTCCGCTGGCAGAGGTCTTTCGCCGATTCCAGATGCTGGCGCTCTCCGAAGGCGCGGACTGGGTGTCCTACCTTGCGGGCGGGGCGGGTCCGGGCGGATACGGCGATGTGATCTCTCCCGCGACGGATACTCCGCTGGCTCCCGGCGATGTGCTGATGCTGGATTGCGGATTGGTGCATGACGGGTATTTCTGCGACTTCGACCGGAATTTCGCGGTGAGCCGTGCGGAACCCGAGACGGTTGACGCCCACGCCCGCCTGCTGGAGGCGGTGGACGCGGGATTTTCCGTGGCACGCCCCGGAGCGACCGCGGCGGATCTGTTTCACGCCATGGACAATGTGTTGACCGGCGGGGCCGGGACGCCCGATGCCGGGCGGATGGGTCACGGGCTGGGCATGCAGCTGACGGAATGGCCGTCGCTTGTCCCGCAGGACGAGACGGAACTGGTTCCGGGAATGGTCCTGACGCTGGAACCCTGCCTGTCTCTTGCCGGTGACCGCATCCTGACGCACGAGGAGAACATCGTCGTGACCGAGGGCGGCGCGGAGTATCTGTCCACCCCCGCACCGCGCGACATCCCGGTACTGGAGGGCCCGCAATGACATCCCTGCCCTATACGATGTTCGAGGACACGCGCCCGAAGCTGGGTCTTGTCGTGCTGCAATCCGACGAAACCATCGAGGACGAACTGCGCCGCACCCTGCCCGACACCGTCAGCCTCAACGTCTCGCGCGTGCCCTCCGGCGCCCGCGTCACGCTGGAGACGCTGGGCGCCATGGAGCAACATCTGGCGCAGGCTGCGAGCCTGTTTCCGGAGGGCAAGAATTTCGACGTGGTGGGTTATGCCTGCACTTCGGCCTCCGCCCAGATCGGCTCGGACCGCGTCGCGGAACTGATCCGCGCGGGCACCCGGGCGCAGGCGGTGACCGAGCCCGTCTCCGCCCTGATCGCGGCCTGCCGGGCAGGCGGCATGCGGCGCATCGCGTTCCTCTCCCCCTACATCGAACCCGTGTCCGCCCATCTGCGTCGCGTGCTGGCCGATCACGGCATCGACACACCGACGTTCGGCTCCTTCCACGAGGCGGACGAACGGCGCGTGGCGCATATCGACCCGCCCTCGCTGATCGCCGCTGCGCGAAGCCTGATGCAAGGCGCGCAGGTCGATGCGCTGTTTTCTTCCTGCACCAACGTCAAGATGTTCCGCGTCATCCCGGAGTTGCAGACGGAATTCGGCGTTCCGATCCTGTCCAGCAATCTCGTGATCGGCTGGCACATGCTGCACCTTGCCGGCGCACTCCCCGAAGGACGGCAGGCCTGGCACCTGCTGGCACAGGAAACAGCTTGCCGGAATGGCGCCGAAAATATATTCTGAAACGCGAATATAAGGAGGGGCTTCCATGCAAATCACACGGCGCAGGATGATGCAGCTTGCCGCGGCCACGTCGATCACCGGCGGCCTGATCCGGCCGGCCATCGCAGAAACCAGTCTCGGGTCGGCCACCCTCACGACGGTCAGCGACGGCCACCTTGTCCTGCCGGGCGAATTCATCTTCGGACCGATGCCGCAGGACGCCCTGCCCGCCATCCTGCAGGAATACGGTATTCCGTCGGACCAGCTGGAGCCCGAATGCAACCTCGCGCTTTACCGGGACGGGACGAACACCGTGCTCTTCGACATCGGGTCGGGCCCGGATTTCATGCCATCCGCCGGAACCCTGCTCGACAATCTTGATGCCGCCGGGGTGTCAGCGGAGGAGATCACGCATGTCGTCTTTACCCACGCCCATCCCGACCACATCTGGGGCGCGCTCGACGATTTCGACGAGATACCCTTGCCGAATGCCGCGTTTCTGATGGGCCGTGCCGAGTGGGATTACTGGTGGAACCCGGCGACGGTCGACGCGATCGGAGCGGCGCGGACCGCCTTTGCCGTAGGAGCCAAACGCCGCATGGAGGCGCTGGAGGACCGCATCGAATTCTTCGACGCTGGCGACGAGGTTCTGCCGGGAATCGCGGCGGTCGCGAGCTTCGGCCACACGCCCGGTCACATGTCCTTCGAAATCCGCAACGGCTCGGACACCGCGATGGTCATCGGTGATGCGATCGGCAATCACCACGTGGCCTTCGCGCGGCCCGATTGGCCGAGCGGAACGGATCAGGACATGCAGACCGCCGCCGACACGCGGAAAGTACTGCTGGACCGGCTGGTGTCCGAGGGGATGCTGGCCATCGGCTTCCACCTTCCCGGCGGCGGAATGGGCCGGGTCGAGCGGGCCGACGGTCACTATCGCTTCGTTCAGGGGTGAGCGGTCGACAGGCCGTCGGACCCGCAAAGACGCGCGGGCATCGGGTGTCGGCGCGTCAGTCCTCCACCGCCTCGGCGACGATCTCCGCCAGAAGCGCTTCGACCTTCTGCATCTCCCCCTCGGGGTACTTGCGGTATCCGATCATCACGCCATCGGCCGTTTCGGCCACGAATATCCCGTAGGGACAATAGGCGATGTTCATAGGATCGGCTTCCATCACCTCGCGCGACACGACGGCCGAACAGAAAGTGAATACGTCCGCTTCCTTGAAGATCGTCTTGTCGCTGCCGACATCCGCACCGGTCCGGGCCAGCATCTCTCCCACGTGACTCACATGGTCGATGACCAGCCCCTTGTCGACGATCGCGCTTTCGACCAGGAACTTGGCATCCTCCATGGAGCCGTCGAAGGGTACGGATACCGCGTCCTGGGCCAGCGCCGGCCCACCCATTACAAGCACGGCGGCAAGTGCAATCTGCTTCATCATCGGGGCTCCTTTGTTCCAACTCCCTGTGACATCACTTGCAGGGTCTGCGAGGTGACGCCTTGATCTTGCGCAATGTAGCCACCGACACGGATGGACGCACCGCTTTTGCAACGCGGGGCCCACCTCGGTGCGGAACTTGCGGGCGCAACACGGTTTAGCGGACCGCGCGCGGGACCGAAAATCCCGAGCGCGGCTTGTCCCTCGATCAGCCGAACATGTCTGCGGTAATGCCGGCGTACCAGCCTTCCGACTCCTCGTAGGTCGCCTTGCGCGTTGCACTGTCCTCACCGGTCTGGCTCACGAAGCTCGAGACCGAGGCGATCTTCTCCTCGGTGGGCTCGTAGGCCGCTCCGACCTTCACCCCGTCATTCTCCGCGATCAGCGACCAGCAGGTGTTCGAATACTTGGCCGGGAAGACCTTGGAACCGGTCAGCGCACCCCGCACCGCGTTGGCACAGACCTTGGCCTGGCTGTTGGCGGAGAAGCCCGATTTCGGCATGTCGCCCTGGTTGCTGGCGTCGCCCAGCACGTGGATGTCCGGGTCGGCCTTCGACGACATGTCACCGGGATTGACCGGCGCCCAGTTGCCGTCGGTGACACCCGCAAGCTCTGCGATCCGGCCTGCCTTTTGTGCGGGGATCACGTTGCAGACATCGGCCTGGATCACCTCGCCGTCGATATCGACCGTCATCGCGGAAGCGTCGACCGTCACGTTCTCGCCGCCGAAATCCGGCCCGATCCGCTCGATCATGCCGCTGTAGTGGTTCTGCCAGCCTTCCTCGAACAGCGCCTGCTTGGAGAACTTGTCCTTCGGGTCGGCGATGATGATCTTGGCGGTGGGATTGTTGGCCTTGAGCCAGTGCGCAACCATCGACACCCGCTCGTAAGGCCCCGGCGGGCAACGGAAGGGGTTTGGCGGCGCGACCATGACATAGCGACCACCCTCCGGCATCGCCCGCAGTTGCGCGCGCAGCAGTTCGGACTGCGACCCGGCCTTGTAGGCATGTGGCATCGCGTTCTGCGCCGAGAGGTCCCAGCCAGGGACCGCGCCATCGACGAAATCTATGCCCGGGCTCAGGATCAGCTTGTCATAGGGAACGGTGCCGCCACCGGCGAGGCTCACCGTCCTGGCATCGCGGTCCACGCCCACGGCCCAGTCATGCACCACGTTGATGCCGTAGTCCGAGGCCAGCGTGCCGTAAGTGTGGCCGATATCGGACATCTCCTTGAACCCGCCGAGATAGAGGTTGGAGAAGAAACAGGTGTAGTAGGTCCGCGTTGGCTCGATCAACGTGACGTCGATCGCGCCGTCGCTGTCCTTGGCGATGTAGCGTGCGGCCGTGGCACCGCCCGCGCCGCCGCCGATCACCACCACGCGCGGAACACCATGCGCCGCGCCCCAGACCGTCGGCGCCGCCAGCGATCCCGCCGCGGCGGCGGTCGTTCCGATGAAATACCTTCTGTTCAATTTCATGTCGTCTCCTCCCAGGACAGCTGGCTCTTATGGGTCGATGGTCGCGAAGTACGCCGCCAGCGCAGCAATTTCCTCCTCGCCCAAACGTCCGGCGATCATCTGCATGACCGGATGCGCCCGCTTCTTGTTCTTGTAGGCATGCATCGCGACCACGAAATCCTCCTCCGGCCATAGGACGATAGACGGGATTCCCTGATTCCCGCCATCCGCCTGATGGCAGGTCGTACATTCGCTGGCGAGATATTCACCGTATTCCGGGTCGCCCTTGAGCGCGAGTATCGCCGGGTCGAGGTCGTGATCGGTTGCGGGCGCCGTCGGATCCGCCTCGGGGATATCGGCGGGGCTGGCCGAGAACTGGCGGAGATAGGCCAAGAGATCCGCGCGGTCCTGCGGGTCATCGAGACCGCGGAAACTCATCCGGGTGCCGGTGGCCAGCGCGCGCGGGTTCTCGACATAGGCGTCGAGCGTGTCCGCGTGCCACTCCAGCCCGCTGTTCCCGAGGCGTTCGAGCGAGTCGGAGTAGTTGAACCCCGCGTGGCTCGCGGCCCGGCGTCCGAATATCCCGTTCAGATGCGGCCCGATCCGGTGGCGTGCCCCCTCGCCGACCTGGTGGCATCCCTTGCACTGGGAAAATACCGCCTTGCCGGCCTCTGGGTCGGGGGCACGTGTCTCGGCCAGGCAGGGCGCGGCCAGCGCCAGACAAAACAGCGCCGGGATCGCGTGGCGCATGCGCTATTGCCCCGCCGATTTCAGGTAGGCCTCGATGGCCGCCAGGTCGGCGTCCTTTTTCAGCCCGGCAAAGGACATCTTGGTTCCCTTCATGTACTTGCGCGGCGCTGCAAGGAACGCGGCCATTTCCGCGCTATCCCAGACGCGGCCCTCTTCCGCCGCAGCCTGGAACCCGTTGGAGTAGCGGAAACCCTCGACGCTTCCCATCGTGCGTCCGAAGACGCCGTTCAGGTGAGGCCCGGTCTTGTTGCCGGCCCCCTCGCCGATCTCGTGGCAGGCCTTGCATTTGCGGAACACCTTCTCGCCGGCCGCGACCAGTTCGGGATCGAGCGCATCTTCCTGTGGCGCCGCGGCTTCCACGGCCGCTTCGGGCTGCGCCGGTTCCACCGCAGCTTCGGTGACATCGCCATCGTCCGTGGTGTCGTCGGGTGTCACGTCGAGCACGGTCGCGCGCATGGTGATCTTCACGCTGTCGCGGCAATCCTGCATGCACGGTTCTGTCCGCCAGAGCGGATATTCCGTCTCCGCCCTGTCATCCACGATGAAGCCGTCGGCGTTGTACATCTCCACGTCCATGAAGGTCTCGTGGCTCAACTCGAAATCCTCGTCCACCAGATCGTTGGAATAAAGGATGTATGCCACGATCGCATAGACCTCGTCCGTCTCCAGCGTCTGCGCGGCGCCGAACGGCATGGAGCGGTGGACATAATCCCACACGGTCGAGAGGTACGGCCAGTACGAACCCACGGTCTTGACCGGGTCCTTGTCGTCCAGCGTGTCGAACCCGCCCGCCAAGGCCGGCCAGTTGTCCACGCCTTCCGCGAAATCGCCGTGGCAGGCCGCGCATTTCTCGGCGAAGACCTCGTCGCCGGTCATCACGTCGCCCCGTCCTTCGGGGAGTCCGCGGCCATCGGGCAGAACATCGACGTTCCACGCCGCGATCTCCTCGGGCAGTGCCGGGCGGCCCAGCCCGTAGCCATCGGCCAGCGCGGGGGAAGCCGCGATCAGCGCGGCGGCGGTCAGTTCAACCAACTTCGACATTTTCGGCCTCCCCGTCAGGTTTCACATGCCAGGTCTGGATGCAGTTGTTGTGGTAGATGGAGTTCTCGCCCCGGATCTCGCGCAACTGCGCCTTGGTGGGCTGGACGTAGCCCGTTTCGTCCATGGCACGTGACTGCAGCAGCCATTCCTCCCCGTTCCATTCGGTATCGAGGTAGAACCGGGTGAGCGCCTTGGTGTCTCCTTGCGTGCCCAGACGCGCAGTTTCCCACGTGATCCCGCCATCCTTGGAGACATCGACCCGCGTGATCCGCCCATGCCCGGACCATGCCATCCCGGTAATCACCACCGGCCCGTGCCCGTGGGTGATGGGCATCTGCGGACTGGGCGCGGTGATGACGGATTTCGCGTCCATGACCCAGGTCCATTTCCGCGCAGTCCCGTCGGCCAGGACGTCGGTGTATTTCGACGTCTCCTCGCGGCTTTCCACGGGGCTGTCCATGACCTCGATCCGGCGCAGCCATTTGACCCACATGTTGCCTTCCCAGCCGGGCACGACCAGCCGCACCGGGTAGCCGTGCTCCTTGCGCAGCGCCTCGCCGTTGGCCTTGATCGCGACAAGCACGTCGTCGAGCGCCTTCTCCATCGGGATCGACCGTCCATTGGAGGAGGCGTCGGCCCCTTCGACATAGACCCACTTGCCCGCCAGATCGCCCGCGGCATCCAGCCCGGCTTCCTCCAGGATCGTGCGCAGCGGGACGCCGGAATACTCCATGTTGTGGATCATGCCGTGCGTGAACTGGGCACCGTTGAGCTGCGCGCCGGCCCATTCCATGCCCGTGTTGGCCGCGCATTCGCAGAAATAGACGTGGTTTTCCCGCGGGAACCGCTCCAGATCGGCATAGGTGAAGATCAAGGGCTGATCGACCAGCCCGTTGACCATCAGCCGGTAGTCCTCCTTGCGCAGCTCGATCGCGCCGGAGTGGTGCCGTTCGAACGCGCAGCCCTGCGGCGTGATCGTTCCGTCGAGCGCATGGATCGGCGTGAAGTTGATCGAGGAGATGGTATCGGCGGTCAGCCACTCCACGTTGCGCCGGATCACGTCGCTTTCGAATTCGATGGGGAGGCCGTAGGGCGTGGCGTCCACACCGTCACCGGTGCCCGAGGCCCAGTCCTGCACCTCGGTGATCAGCGGATCGGGCGTGTTGGCTCGCGCTGCCCCGGCGGCCAAGGTCCCCGCGGCGGCCGCGGCGCTGCCGCGCAAGAAGGCTCGTCTGGATTGGGGTTTGAAGGTAAGGCTCATCTGCGGATGTCTCCTTCTACGCTCATGCGCCGACGACTTCGACGCTGTTGTTCTCGCCAACCGTGACCGTGCCCAGCTTGCGGATGTGGCTTTCCACCACGTCCCAGATCGGCGGACCTTCGGTGCCTTCGTTGACGCTGGCCCAGCCGGCGACGACATAGCTGCGGGCGGGATCGATGGCCTCGCCCGTGCTCAGCAGGGTCATGTCGCTGATCCGTTCGCCCTGCGGCTTCGTCACGTCGATCCGGTAGCCCAGCCCACCGGTCCGCACCATGTCGCCGCCCTGCTGGTAATAAGGATCAGGGTTGAAGATGTTGTCGGCCACGTCTTCCAGCACGACCTTGAGGAAATCCCCGGTCATCTCCGTCCGGTAGGCCTCCGGATAGGTCATGGAGGTCACGTTCCAGATATCCTCGCGGGTGATGTCCTGCCCCGGGATCAGCGACGGACCCCAGCGCACGCCGGGCGACAGTGCGATCTCCGCGTCCCGCTCGGACAGCAGCGCATCGCAGATCAGGTCGTCCCAGCTGCCGTTGAAATTGCCGCGACGGTAGAGCAGCGATTCGGTCTGCCCCACGACTTCGGACATGTGCTCGAGATACGGCGCCCGCTGCTCGTCGATCAGCGCGGCCATCTCCGCGTCCGGTGCGATCACGTCGGCGAAGATCGGGATCAGCTTGCTGCGGTACCCCATCATGCGTCCGTCGCGGATGTCGAGATCCAGGCGGGTCACGAATTTCCCGTTCGAGCCGGAGGGCAGGAGGATCGTCTCGCCCACCAGCACGGGTTCGGGCAACGCGTCGTGCGTGTGGCCGGACAGGACCACGTCGATGCCGCTGACCACGCTCGCCATCTTCTTGTCGACGTCGAAACCGTTGTGGCTCAGCAGGACGACGCATTCGGCACCGGCCGCGCGCACCTCTTCCACGATTCCCTGCAAATGCTCGTCACGCAGGCCGAAGGCGTATTCCGGGAACATCCAGCCGGGATTTGCGATCGGCATGTAGGGGAATGCCTGGCCGATCACGGCGATCATCGTGCCACCGCGTTCGAACATCTCGTAGGGCTTGAAGACGTCCGTCGGCTCGTCCCATTCGGCGTCGAAGATGTTCTGGCCAAGTGCGGCGAAGGGCAGCCCCTCCACCAGTTCGTTGACCCGGTCGGAGCCCAGCGTGAATTCCCAGTGGAATGTCATCGCGTCCGGCCGCAGGGCGTTCATCACGTTGACCATGTCCTGACCCGCCGTCTGATAGCAGGTGTAGGAGCCGTGCCACGTATCCCCGCCGTCGAGCAGCAGCGCATCGGGCCGGTCGGCACGGATCGCGTTGATGACGGTCGCCACGCGGTCGAGCCCGCCTACCCGGCCGTAACCTTTGGCCAGCGCCGCGAAATCGCCCGAGGACAGCGCGTAATGCGCCGGAGAGCCGTCGTCGATCCCGTAGAGACGGCGGAAATCGGCGCCTGTGACATGCGGCACCTCCCCGCGGTTGGCGCCGACCCCGATGTTGACCGAGGGCTCCCGGAAATAGATCGGTTTCAGTTGCGCATGGATGTCGGTCACGTGAATCAGCGAGACGTTGCCGTATGTGTCGAACTGCAGCAGCTGGTCCTGCGTCAGTTGCTGTTGTGCGGCCAGCCGCGCCCAGTTGCCGAAACCGGAAGCACCCACCAGTGCCGAGGCCGCCATGCCCACCTGCAGAAAATCACGACGCGAGATCATTGGACTGCCATCCTTCGTTCATATGCGCATTTTTGAATGCTTTCAGAGATGAAAAGGCCCCGCTCCCTCCCGGGACGGGGCCTTCCCGGGTCAGTTGCGAACGGCGGGTCCCTCGACGCCCAGGCCGTTCCCGCGCGAGGCGACGTAGAGCTCCAGCGCGACGAACTCAGGAGAACCGGGCTTGAAGGTATGCGCCCGCGTGTCTCGGATGCAGCCCTTGAACCGGTCATGCGCCGAATTGAGCTTCGTGTTCTTCAGCCGGTACACGGGAAACCCGTTGATCTGCCCCTGGGACAGATGGTCGGCGCGGATCATGTTGCCGTAATTGTCCTCGTGGCAGTTCGCGCATGACAACTCGAGTTGACCGTAGCGCGTATAATAGATCTCCTTGCCCTTTTCCCAGGTCGACTGGGCCGGGCCGTCGATCGACACATTGACCGGAAGGCCGCGCGATACCGCCGACAGAAGTGCCGTCATGTTGACCATGTCGCCGGAAGTATAGCCCCACGGCTCCGCGCCCATGCGGGTCTCGCGGCAGGCGTTGATCTGCATCTCCATCGTGCGAACTTCGCCGGCTTCCTCGTTCCATTTCGGGTACACGGCGCGAACACCGGCCATGCTGTCCGGGTCGTTGTGGCAGGAGGAACAGGACTTGCCCTCCGTCCCCTCCGGCGTGGTCCAGTCGTCGATGGCCTTCTCCACGAAGATCATCGCGGGGTTGTCGAAATCGTCCATCTGGACGGCCTGGGTCTCGTCGGTGCGGAACCGCCAACCGGAATAGATGGTGTCGATGTTCTCCATATGCTCCGGCGCGGCGGCCTCGGTCACGATCTCGATCTCGTCGTTGACGATCAGCTGGTCGTCGTCGGGACCTGCCGATGCACCCGTGGCGAGCCCGGCCGTCGCCAGGACAGCCAGAACGCGGGTAAGTTTCTTGTTTTTCACGTTATCCTCCCTGTTCTCGGCGTCAGCTGACGTCGATCTTGCCGGCTTCCTCATAGACGGAGCCGTCGTCATCGTACCACTTGAACTGGAACTCGCCCGACTCCGGCACAGTTGCATCGAACTGCAGATAGGGGTTGGTCGAGACCGCGGGCTCAAGCGTCACGTCGATCACGTTCTCGCCGTTGAAGTCGCAGGTGAAGCGGTTGATGATCGACCGCGGGATGAGGTTGCCGTCGCTGTCCTTGCGCTGACCGCTTTCCATCGGGTGGCTGATCAGGGTCTTGATCGTGATCGTTTCGCCGGCAGAGGCCTTTTTCGGGACCTTGACGCGGGGTTTCACACCTTGTGCCATCTGTTCTGTCTCCTTCCTGCCTCAGCCGCCGCAGCCGCCGATGGTGACCTTTACGGCCGCCTGGGTTTTCGTGAACGAGCCGTCCGCCATCTTTGCCACCGCCACCACGTTCTGGGTCTTGGCCAGGCGGACCCGAGTGGCCGCCGTCTGCGTCGGATTGAGCGGCCCGAAGTTGAATGTCGCGATGCCGGGCTGCGGGTTGCCGTCCGCCAGCAGCAGCACCGACACCGCGCCGGGTGCGATCACGTCGATCGGCACGGTGTTGCCGTTCTCCGCGATCTCGGGCGCGTTCAGCGTCACGCCGCCCTCGCCCACGTCCGCGCCCCCGGTGAAGGCGGCGATCGCGTCTTCGGTCGTGGAGGCGAAGGCAAAGGTCGGAAGCCCGCCCAGCCCGGTCGCCAGCATGGCACCCGAGCTGACTGCCATCATGTTGCGCCGTGTGAATTCCATATCGTTCTCCCTTTGCTCGCTATCACTCTTTGAGCGTCATCAGAAACGCCACCACGTCTTCGACCTGCTGCGCGGTCAGCAGCGGCTGCACGTCGCCCTCGACGGGGTCGCCGGTGTACTCGTTGCCCGGCCGGATGAATCCTTCGGTCCGGTAGAATGACGGCATCATCGAGTCTTCGAACATGACCTTGGCATTGGCCACGATCCCGCGCAGTTCCGCTTCGCTCCAGCGATCTGCCGCACCGTCGAGCGGCGGGCCGATCTCGCCCTGGAACTGCAGATGGCTCAGCGCGCCGACCTGATGGCACGCGATGCAGTTGCCCGCGCCCTTGTCCATGATTTCCGCCCCCGATGCCGGATCGCCGGGCGTCCCGCTCAGTGACGACGATACCGCACCGTCCTCGAAGACGACATCCGACGGGGCGACCATGTCCGCTGCCGCCGATGTCGCCATTGCAACGGCGAGCGCCGCGCCTGTGACCACGTGCTTCATGTTTCCTCCCTTTGGCTCCTTGCGTGAACACTACGGTACACATTGCGATTCACGCAACAACAAATTCAGCTAAATGAATTTATGCGAACATCCCGGCGCACCGGGTCAATCGGTCGACCCGTCGCTGCGTTCCTGGATTCTGCGCGCGTGATAGCGCTGGAAGTCCTCTTCCGATTGATCTTCGTATCTTTTTTCCGCGACCCAGGTCAACAGGTCCAGCGTGGTCCCGGGACCGAAGGCGCCTGGCATGGTGGCAACTGCGGCCTCCTCCGCGGACATGTCCTCGCCGACCTCTTCGGGCAGGAACATCATGGTGGGGGTGAACATGACGCCCCATTTGCGCGCCATCGCCTTTTCGCTCAGCACTTCGCCGTCGAAGTCGGTCACCTCGATGTCGCCATGCAGGTTCAACTGCACCACGAAGTAGGTGTCCTCGATCATCTGCCTGATCTCGGGGCGGGGATAGACCTCCTCGTGCATCTTGGTGCAATAGATACAGCCGCGCTGTTCCACCAGGACCAGCAGGCGCTTGCCTTCGGCGTTCGCTTCGTCGAGGTCCTCGGACAGGTCCTTGAACGTGTCGCGCATCCACGACGTCTTGTGGAGCCCGTCGTCGCCCAGTTCGGCCGCACCCACCGGAAACGCAAGCAGCACCGCCGTTATCGTCGCAATCAGTCGTTTCATCGTCACCTCCCCTGGTGTTTCAACCAATGGACGAGAACCATGGGAACACGTCCAGCATCCATTGCGCAATGATATTGATGGAATTCGTGGCGATCAGCACGCCGAACACGATCAGCAGCGCGCCCATCAGCTTCTCGATCAGGCCGAGATGCCGTCGGAACCCGGCCATCCAGCGCATGAACGGCCCGATGAAGAGCGCGGCCAGGATGAACGGCGCGGTCATCCCGAAACCGTACACGAACAGCAGACCGGCACCCTGCGCCGCCGACTCCTGTCCGGCCGCGGTGAAAAGGATTGCGGCCAGCACCGGCCCCACGCAGGGTGTCCAGCCAAAGGCAAAGGCCAGCCCGATCACATAAGCTCCCAGCAGGGACAGGTTGTCGGTCTGTCCCGAATCGGCCCGGAACTGACGATAGAGCAGCCCGATTCGGATCACGCCCAGGAAATGCAGGCCCATGGCGATGATCAGCGCAGCGGCGAACCACCGCAGCACGTCGAAATAGTCACGCACCAACTGGCCGAAGATCGTGGCGCTGGCCCCCAGTCCGACGAACACCGTGATCACGCCCAGCGCAAACAGGACCGACGCGGAAAAGGCCCGCCAGCGCACGGCGGGCGTGACTTCGGCCGTGGCGGAGATCTGGTTCATCCCGACACCGGCGAGGTAGCTCAGATAGAACGGGACGATCGGCAGGATGCACGGCGACAGGAACGACAGGAGCCCGGCAATAAACGCGCCAAAGAAGGTGACGTCAAACATTGCCGTGCGCGCCTCGCGTCCTTGAAGAATTCACATATTTGATTATGATGAAAGATACCGTTCGTCAATCGGAGTTGGCACGATGCGCATCTGCGCCCTGTTCGCGGTCATCTTCCTGGCCTTTGCCACCGTCGTCAGGGCGGAAACCCTGCTGCTCATGGCAGAGGAGCCGGGCTGCGTCTGGTGCGCGCGCTGGAACGCCGAGATCGCGGAGATCTATCCCAAGACGGTGGAGGGCAAGGCCGCACCGCTGCGGCGCTTCGATATACGGGACGGGGCACCGGACGGCGTGACACTGGACCGCAAGCTGCACTATACTCCAACCTTCATTCTCGTGCGGGACGGTCTGGAACAGGGCCGGATCGAGGGCTATCCGGGTCAGGACTTCTTCTGGGGTCTGCTCGGGCAACTTCTGGAACGCGCACGGATCGACACATAGCCGTCTGGATAGGACAATGTCTGGCGAAACACACAGCACGACCCCGCAGGAAAGCTCCCCGACCCGCTCGAACCTTCCGGTGTTCACCCAGGACATGTGCCGGGAGGACATGGAGCGGATGGTGCAGAATGCACAGGATGCCTCGAAGTTTCTCAAGGCGATCAGCCACGAGGGTCGGCTCATGATCCTCTGCCACCTGGCCTCGGGCGAGAAATCGGTGACCGAACTGGAAGACCTGCTGTCGGCCCGCCAGGCCGCCGTGTCACAGCAGCTGTCGCGGCTTCGGCTCGAGGGGTTGGTCTCGCCGCGCCGCGAAGGCAAGGCGATCTACTACAGCTTGACAGACGACCGCGCCCGTCAAATCATCGAGGTGGTCTACGACATCTTCTGCGGGCGCGACTGACGCGCTCTTGTCGATGTGGCCGCGGCGAGGGAGGGCGCCCGGATGCTGGATATCCTGGGAGAAGCCAACGCTGTTGCGCTGATCGGCCTGGCCGGCGGCGTCGTGTTGGGACTTGCCGAGCGAATCGGCAGATTTTGCACGCTGGGCGCGATCGAGGACCTGCTCTACTCCTCCGACGATCGGCGGATGCGCATGTGGCTGCTCGCCATCGGCACCGCGATCATCGGCACGCAACTGTCCATGAGCGCGGGTCTGCTCGATGGCGCGGCCACGATCTACCTGGGACTGGCCTGGTCGCCGCTGGGCAGCGTGGTGGGCGGCCTTCTCTTCGGCTACGGCATGGCGCTTTCGGGCAACTGCGGCTACGGCGCACTGGCCCGGCTGGGTGGCGGTGACCTGCGCGCATTCGTGATCGTGCTCGTCATGGGCGTTTCCGCCTATGTCGTGATGTCGGGACCGCTGGCGCAGCTGCGCGTGTGGCTCTTCCCGGTCAGCCCGAGCGACGGCGCTCCGCAAGGTTTCGGACAACTGGCAGAGACCGGGCTGGGCTGGTCGCCCGCCCTGACCGGAGCACTGATCGGAACCGGACTGATCCTGCTGGCACTTTCGCGCGCAAAGATGCGACGCTCTCCGGCGCAGGTCGCCTGGGGTGTCGCCGTGGGGCTCGCCGTGGTGTCGGGATGGCTCGGCACCGCATGGGTGGCCCGGCACGGGTTCGAAGCCATACCCGTGGAGTCGCACACCTTCGCCGCCCCGCTGGGCGACACGATCCTCTACCTGATGACGGCATCGGGAAGCGCTCTCTCCTTCGGTATCGGTTCGGTGGTCGGTGTCGTGCTGGGCGCGGTGGCCGGCTCCTGGTTCAAGGGTCATTTCCGGTGGGAGGCTTGCGAGGATCCGCGCGAGTTGAAACGTCAGATCCTGGGCGCCGCCCTCATGGGGCCCGGCGCGGTGATTGCCCTGGGCTGCAGCGTCGGACAGGGCATTTCCGCCTTCTCCGTCCTGGCGTTCAGCGCGCCCGTAACGTTTGCCGCGATCTTCGCTGGGGCGGCGCTGGGCTTGCGTCATCTGATCGCCGGGTTCGAACCGGCCGAATGACATCGAGCCTGTCAGCGCACCCGACGGATCGGCGCGCAGCGATCATCGCCATCGACACGCGCTTGCCGCGGGGACACAAAGCGTGCAGGTTTCATTCCACGCGCGAATGACGGTGGAGACAAACCTCATGGCAGGACATATCGCGATCCTCGGCGTGTTCGTCGCCGACACGGCCTACCGGGCCGACCGGCCGCCGCGGATGGGAGAGACGATCCTCGGCAACAGCTTTTCTCTCGGTCCCGGCGGCAAGGGATCGAACCAGGCCGTGGCGGCGGCGCGCGCCGGGGGCCGAACCCATTTCATCACGCGGCTGGGGCGGGACACCTTTGCCGACCTGGCGTTCTCCACATGGCGCGCGGCAGGCGTGGAGCCGGCCGTCACCCAGCATGACGGCGGTCAGACGGGAGCAGCCTACATCTTCATCGAGGAGGCGACGGGAAACAACGCCATCATCATCTGCCCCGGGGAGGCCGCGCGGCTGTCGGCGGCAGATGTGGAGGCACGGTCCGAACTGATCGCTGGCGCGTCCGTCTTCGTGACGCAGTTGGAACAGCCGATCGAAGCCGCCCGTCGCGGCCTCGAAATCGCGCGGGCGGGGGGCGCAGTCACGATCCTCAACCCGGCACCCGCGGCCGAACTGCCGCCGGAGATATTCCCGCTCTGCGACTATCTCACCCCGAACGAATCCGAGGCCGAGGCGCTGACCGGTGTGAAGGTGACCGATGTCGACAGCGCCGGCGTCGCCGCGCGCGCCGTGATCGACAAGGGCGCGGGCGCGGCCGTCATTACGCTGGGTGAGAACGGAGCCCTTCTGGGCACCGCGGAGGGTGTGCAGCATGTACCGGCCCTGTTCGCGGGACCGGTGGTCGAAACGACCGGGGCGGGCGACGCCTTCAACGGCGGGTTCGCGGTGGCGCTCTCCGAAGGCATGTCGCCCATCGAGGCCGTGCGCTTTGGTACGGCCACTGCCGCGATCTCGGTCACCCGGGCCGGAACCGCGCCCTCCATGCCCGACCGCGCCGAAATCGATGCCCTGCTCGGACCGTGAGTCTTGCCCAGGATACCCGCCCGGGACGCCGGTATGCTTGACCAAATGCACACGCAAAACGTGCACCATCTCAACAAATCGATTGCAAAACCGGCAGTTGGATCAATAATTGGGCAACCGCGCATGCGAAAACCGGGCGTCTCCCGCAGGTGGTGTGGGCACTTGGCCCATTCCGAAGTCACAGTGTGAACGTGGGGTCTCTCGGAGGCAGTAAATGACATCAACACCGTTTTTCGACGAGATGTGGGGGCAGGACGAAACCTTGCGCGAGCCCTACCAGGGGTTTCACTCATGGTTCAGCCAGGAGGACATGGCCCGGCTCCGTGCCAAGCAGCGCGAGGCGGAGGAGTTGTTCCGGCTGACCGGAATCACGTTCAACGTCTACGGGCGCTCGGAGGCGGAGGAACGGCTGATCCCCTTCGACATCATCCCGAGGATCATTTCCGGTACCGAATGGTTCCGCCTCTCGCGCGGGATCGAACAGCGCGTGCGCGCGATCAACGCCTTCCTGCACGACATCTACCACAAGCAGGAGATCGTGAAGGCCGGGCGCATTCCCGAAGAGGCCATCGCGAACAATGACGCCTTTGTGCCGGAGATGATCGGCGTCGACCCGCCCGGCGGCGTCTATACCCACATCGTCGGGATCGACCTGGTGCGCACCGGGCCGGGCGAATTCTTCGTGCTGGAGGATAACGCCCGCACCCCATCCGGCGTGAGCTACATGCTGGAGAACCGCGAAACCATGCTCCAGATGTTCCCGGAGCTGTTCTCCCAGAACCGGGTGCAGTCGGTGCAGAGCTATCCGTCCGACCTGCGCCGGTCACTGGCATCCTGTGCACCGCAGGGCACGGAAGGCCAGCCGGTCGTGGCCGTGCTGACGCCGGGGATCTACAACTCGGCCTATTTCGAACATGCCTTCCTGGCCGACCAGATGGCGGTCGAACTGGTGGAGGGCCACGACCTGCGCGTGGTGGACGGTCGCGTCGCCATGCGCACCACGCGCGGCTATACCCCGATCGACGTGCTCTACCGCCGGGTGGACGACGATTTCCTCGACCCGCTCAACTTCAACCCGGACAGCCAATTGGGCGTGCCGGGCATCATGGATGTCTACCGCGCGGGTGGAATCACCATCGCCAACGCGCCGGGAACGGGGATAGCGGACGACAAGGCGATCTATTCCTACATGCCCGAGATCGTGGAGTTCTATACCGGCGAACGCCCGCTGCTGCAGAACGTGCCCACCTGGCGCTGTTCGGACCCGGACGCGCTGGCCTACGTGCTCGACAACCTCGCGGACCTGGTGGTGAAGGAGGTTCACGGTTCCGGCGGCTACGGCATGCTGGTCGGACCCGCGGCGACCAAGAAGGACATCGCCGCCTTCCGCCAGAAGCTGGAGGCGCGCCCCGGCAACTACATCGCACAGCCCACGCTGAGCCTGTCCACTGTTCCCACATTCACCAACAAGGGGCTGAGCCCCCGCCACGTGGATCTGCGCCCCTTCGTACTGGTCAGTCCCAACGGCATCCGAATTACCCCGGGCGGCCTCACGCGGGTCGCGCTGAAGAAGGGGTCGCTGGTGGTCAACTCGTCCCAGGGCGGTGGCACCAAGGACACCTGGGTGCTGGAGGACTGATCGGACATGCTGGGAAAAACGGCGAACGGGATATTCTGGATGTACCGCTACCTGGAGCGGGCCGAAAACACCGCGCGGCTGATCGAGACCGGCCAGCGCATCGCGATCACGCGGCTGGGCGACAGCGACAGCGAATGGCGCTCCGTCCTGCAGTCGGCGGGTGTCTGGCCTGCCTTTCAGAAGGCGAACGACACGCTCTCAAAGGATGCGGCCATCGAATGGATGCTCCGGTCGCGCAAGAACACCTCTTCGGTGCTGTCCTGCATCGAATCGGCACGCCACAACGCGCGGTTGGTGCGCACTGCGATCACGGGAGAGGTCTGGGAAGCAACGAACTCGGCCTACATGAACACGCGGCAGATGCTGTCGCGCCATGTCAGCGAGCGTGACCTGCCGGCCGCGCTGGGTGCGATCCGGCGCCATACAGCACTGGTCAGGGGCATGACCCACGGCACGATGATGCGCAACGAGATCTACGATTTCGCGCGGATCGGCACGTTCCTGGAGCGCGCCGACAACACTGCACGCATCCTCGACGTGAAATACTATGTCCTGCTGCCCTCGGCGCGGGCGGTGGGCAGCGCGCTGGACAATGTGCAATGGGAATCGATCCTGCGGTCGATCTCGGCCCGTGGCGGCTTCCGCATGGAATACGGGGCCGAGGCCGGCCCGATGGACATCACCTTCTATCTCATCCTCGACAAGCGCCTGCCCCGGTCGCTGGTGTTCTGCACCTCCAAGCTTCGGGACAACCTGCGCTATCTCGACGCCGGCCAGCATACGCCGACGGAATCCCTGAAGAAGGTGGAACTGCTGTTGCGGAAGTACCTCTCGCACGAACTCGAGGCGATCTTCGAATTCGGGCTGCACGAATTCATCCAGGAATTCATCTTCCACCTCGCCGACCTCGCGCGCCAGATCGAGATCGACTACCGGTTCTACGAGTGACGCCATGCATCTGACCATCCAGCACAGCACGCATTACCGGTTCGAAAACCCGGTCACCTTCGGATTGCAGCAACTGCGCAAGACGCCCAAGAACTCCGACATCCAGACCGTCCTGAACTGGCAGACGGAGGTGCAGGGCGGCCGCAAGGAACTGTCCTTCGAGGATCACCACCGCAACACCACCGAGCTGATCAGCTTCGACCGCGACACCACCGAGGTGATCGTGACAAGCCGGGGCGAGGTGGAGGTGACATCATCCAGCGGCGTGATCGGTCCGCATCTCGGCCCTGCGCCGCTGTGGCTCTACCGCCGCCGGACCGCCTACACCACCGCGCGCGCCGGCGCCCGCGCCCTTGTTCGCAAGCTGCCATCCGGCGATACGCTCAGCCAGATGCACGCGCTCTCCACCCTGATCCACGAGACCATCGCCTACGAGGTCGGATCATCGGAAACGGGCTGGAGCGCCGAGGAAGCGATCGAGGCGGGACGCGGTGTCTGCCAGGACCACGCCCATGTCTTTCTCGCCTGCGCCCGCGAGATGGGAGTACCCGGACGCTATGTCTCCGGCTACCTGATGCTGGACGATTCGGTGGTCCAGGACGCCATGCACGCCTGGGCGGAGGCTTATGTCGACGGGCTGGGATGGGTCGGTTTCGACGTGTCGAACCAGATTTCGCCCGACACACGGTATGTCCGCGTCGCAACCGGGCTGGACTATAGCGATGCTGCCCCTGTATCGGGAACACGCATGGGCGGCGCCGGTGAGGTCCTGGAGGTCAGGATCGACGTGGCCCAGCAGCAAGGACAGGAATGACCTATTGCGTCGGAATGGCCCTCGACCGGGGGCTGATGTTCATGTCGGACACCCGAACCAACGCGGGGCTCGACAATATCTCCACCTTCAAGAAGATGACGATCTGGCAGGACCCGGGAAACCTGGTCCTGACGCTCATGTCGGCCGGCAACCTCGCCACAACCCAGGCGGTGGTCAGCATGCTCGACGAGCGGCGCAAGTCGCCGGAGGACCGCACGCCCGCGCTTCTCAAGGTGCCTTCCGTGTTCCAGGCCGCGCGCATGATCGCCGATACGCTCCGCGAGGTGATCGACGAGCACCGCGAAGGCGGGCAGAAGGCCGACAGCGCCTTCAACGCCACGCTGATCCTCGGCGGCCAGATCGCGGGAAGCCCGCCACGTCTTTTCCTGATCTATCCGGAAGGGAATTTCATCGAGGCAGGCGAGGACACCCCGTACTTCCAGATCGGCGAAACCAAGTATGGCCGGCCGATCCTGGTCCGCGCGTACGATTCGAAAATGACGTTCGAGCAGGGCATGAAGCTTCTGCTCGTCAGCTTCGATTCCACGCTCAAGGCCAACCTGTCGGTCGGCGCGCCGTTCGATTTCCACCTCTACGAGGCCGACAGCCTCGTCACCGGCCCCAAAGGCAGGATCACTGCCGACAATCCCTATTTCCAGTCGGTCTCCAAGGGTTGGGGCGACGCGCTGAAGCACGCGCTGGACAGCCTGCCCGATTTCACGTTGTCCGATGTGTGAACGCCGCGGGGACGACCTGCGGCTGATCCGGGCAGTGGAGTCGCGGGCGTTGGGGCGTGGCTCATCTTTTCACCGCGACCCGCTTGCGACGTACTAGATGCGTCTGGTCGTCTTCACCGATCTCGACGGCACGTTGCTCGATCACGAGACCTATTCGTATTCCCCGGCCGAACCCGCACTGGCGCTGCTGAAGCGCGAGGGCGTGCCGCTCGTTCTGGCCAGCAGCAAGACCGCCGCCGAGATCGCTCCGCTGCACGCGACCCTGAACCTCGGCAGCGCACCCGCCATCGTGGAAAACGGCGCGGGCGTGTTTGAACCGGGTGACGAGATGATGCCCCCGGACCACGCGTACAGGCGCATCCGGTCGACGCTTGCCGAACTCCCCCCCGATCCCGCCCGCAACTTCCGCGGCTTCGGCGACATGGGGCCGGAGGAAGTCGCCGCCGCGACCGGGCTATCCCGCAGGGACGCGGCGCTGGCGTGCAAGCGGTGCTTTTCGGAGCCGGGGCTCTGGACCGGGACCGAGGCGGATCTGCGGCGGTTTCTGGACCTTCTGGATGATCGCGGCATCGTCGCGCGGCGGGGCGGCAGGTTCCTCACGCTGTCTTTCGGACGCACGAAGGCGGATGCCATGCGAGAAGTCGCGGAACGCCTGGGCGCCACCGTAACGATCGCGCTGGGCGATGCGCCCAACGACGCCGAAATGCTTCTGGCCGCGGATTACGGGATCGTCGTGCGCAACGACCACGCGCCGGAAATGCCGCCCCTGACCGCGAAAGTCGCGGGCCGGATCCGGCACACAGAGCAGCCCGGCCCCGAGGGTTGGAACGCCGCAATCGTCGATCTACTATTCGAACTCGGCAAAACGTAGAGGCAGCGCGCATGGCGGACTTTCACCAGAACGGGAACATCGCCCAATTCCACAACCTGCGCAGCCGCGCGATCGAAGAGATGGAGTACGACCTCGAGACCTTCGCCCAGTCGCGCAAGATCACGCTGATCCTGCCCTCGCTCTATTCCGAACTGGACGGACCGGCGCTGCGCGGAATTCTCGATGAACTTTCGGGCGCACGCTACCTCCACCGCATCATCATCGGGCTGGATCGCGCCGACGAAACCGAGTTTCGCAAGGCACGCGACTTCTTTTCGGTGCTGCCCCAGGACCACGTGGTGATCTGGAACGACGGCCCGAGGATGCGCGCGTTCCACGACATGCTGGCCAATCTGGGTCTTGGTCCCTTCGAGGACGGGAAGGGCAAGAACGTCTGGACCTGCATCGGCTATCTCATCTCCTGTGCCGATACGGCGGTGATGGCGATCCACGACTGCGATATCCTGACCTACAAGCGGGAACTGCTGACACGGTTGCTGTATCCCGTGGCCAACCCGAATTTCTCCTACCAGCTGTCCAAGGGGTTTTATGCCCGCATCGGCGACAATTCCTTCAACGGGCGTGTTTCCCGGCTGCTGGTGAGCCCGCTCCTGATCGCGCTGAAGAAGGTCACCGGCGACAACGACTACCTCGACTACCTGCGCAGCTTCCGCTACCCGCTCTCGGGCGAATTCGCGCTGCGTACGACCATGCTGCCCGACCTGCGCGTGCCGTCGGACTGGGGGCTGGAGATCGGCGTGCTGTCGGAGGCCTGGCGCAATCTCGGCCGGCATGCGGTCTGCCAGGTGGAGATCGCCGACGCCTACGACCACAAGCACCAGAAGGTCAGCCGCGAGGACGCGCAGACCGGGCTCAACCGCATGTCGACCGACATCTGCAAGGCGATCTTCCGCAAGATGGCGAGCGAAGGCTCGGTCTTTACCCCCAACGTGTTCCGGACCCTCAAGGCCACCTACTATCGCCGGGCGCTGGACCTGCTGGAGGTCTACGACAACGACGCCGCCATGAACGGGTTGAAGATCGACCGCCACGAGGAGGAACGCACGATCGAGATGTTCTCGGAGAACATCATGCACGCGGGTCATACCTTCCTCGAGAACCCGAACGAGACGCCCTTCATCGCCAACTGGAACCGCGTCCACGCGGCGGATCCGAGCCTGCTGGACAAGATGCGGGCCGCCGTGGCCGACGATGCGGAGGACTACGCCCCCCTGCCCTTCTCCTGACCGGGCGGCGCGCTACCTGCGGCGGGTGCGTGGCTGCTCCACGACATTCGTGATCCAGCGACACTGGTAGGGCGCCATCGGGATCGCCTCGGCCGCCATGTCGATCTGCTCTCCGGAGAGCAGATCGCGCCAGTCCTCGTCCGCGATCAGGTTCAGCGCATCGCGCGGCACCTCCACCCGGTCTTCGCTCACGTTGTGCAGCGCGAAGATCGATTGACGGCGGTCAAGCGACTGGCGCCAGATCCCGAAAACGCGTTCGTCGACGGTCAGCGTGAACTGTGTCGCGTTGGGGTGGAAGGCCGGCTGGCGGGACCGGATCCGCAACCGTTCCGACAGCGCGGCGAGCACTTGTGCCTGCTCGGTGGTGGGATCGGCAAGCCGTGCCTTGAGCTCACCATAGTCCCAGCGGTGCCGGTTGATCGCCCGGTTCATCCCGCGACGCGCCACCGCCTCGTGATCGTTGGGCGTGGCGAGCAGCGAGTGGATGTAGAACGCCGGGATCCCCTCCAGCGACATGATGATCGTCTGCGAGGCGACGAAACGTTCGACATGATGCGACCTGTCGCCCGAAAACGACGCCGCCATCGCCGGGAAGAACCCGCAGTTCAGCTCATAGACCGATTGCCCGCCGTCCGGCAGCGCGCGCATGGAAACGAGACCGCCTTCGGTCTGCACGGTCTCGATCATCTTGACCACCTCCGGCTCCGGCAGAAGCCCTTCGGCAGGCCGCATCCCGATCCCGTCGTGGCTGGCCGTGAAATTGAGGTAGATGCAGCCCAGCGGCGCCGGCGGCATCGAGGCCTGCCACATCCGCAGGTATTTCGCGGTGCCCGACAGCATCGCGTGCAGGACCAGCGGCGGCAGCGGGAAGTTGTAGATCGCGTGCGCCTCGTTGCGCTGACCGAAATAGCTGAGATTCTCGGCCTTGGGCACGTTGGTCTCGGTCAGCAGGATCATCGTTTCGGTCGCGAAGTCCGCCAGCACCCGCATGAGCTGGATGATCGCATGGGTCTGCGGCATGTGGATCGAAGAGGTTCCGATTTCCTTCCACAGGAAGGCCACCGCGTCGAGCCGGATGATCCGCACCCCGCGGTCGACGTGGAACCGGATGATGCGCAGCATTTCCAGCAGCACGTCGGGGTTGGAATAGTCGAGGTCGATCTGATCGTGGCTGAAGGTACACCAGACATGGCGCTTGCCCATCGCCGTCTCCACCTCCTGCAACAGCGGCGTGGTGCGTGGCCGTACCACGGCGGAGACGTCGTCCTCGGGCGAGGCTTCGAAAAAGAACCCGTCGTAAGGCGCCTTGCCCTGGCGATAGTCGTTGAACCAGGCGCCTTGGCTCGACACGTGGTTCAGCACGAGGTCCGACATCAGCACGAAGGTGTCGCCGATCCGCTCGATATCGGCCCAGTCGCCCAGCGCCGGATCGACCTTCATGAAATCGGTGACCGCAAAGCCATCGTCCGACGTGTAGGGAAAATAGGGCAGGATATGAACGCCGTTGACCACGCCCTGCATGTGCTCGATCAGGAAATCGAGCAGCAGGTCCAGCGGTTTGTGCACGCCGTCCACGATGGAATTGCCATAGGTGATCATGACCGAATCGTGCTGCGACCAGAGCGCGTTGCCCGGCCGGCGCGGTCTCTTGCGCGGCTGCGTGCCTTCCGGCCAGAACGCCGCCATCACGGACCCCGTCAATGCGCCGGCATCCTCGTTCGGGTAGACGCGGCGCAGAATATCCGAAAGGCGTTCCTTGAGTACGCGTGTCATGTCCACTGATGATAGTCGCTGCTCTGTCGATCGATCATGCCGCCCGGTGGCCGCGTTTACAACATTGCCGACGGTTCAATGGCCGCAGAAATGCCGGTTTACCGATCAATCGCCCGGTTTTGCCGCAAACGGGTGCCGCGGTCGCCGCAGGGTTCAGGTGAACTTGCGGAACAGCCGGGACCGGTCGAAGGCCGCCTCCAACTCGTCGGTTCGCTGTTTCACGGAGTCCCACAGCAGGTCCTGCGTTGCGGCGACGAGGCATTCCACCAGCAGAAGCAGCCCGAGGCCGGAGTCCCAGGCCGACGGCACCGTGATCCGGGCCGCGAATGTATGTCTGGCGAAGCGCTGGATCGGAGAGCGCCACTGGTCGGTCAGCAGCACGATCTGCGCCCCGCGCTCGTGCGCCATCTCCGCGAGGAGCAGCGTCGAGTTTTCATAGCGGCGGATATCGAACAGGATCAGCGTGTCCTGCGGGCCGAGGTCGAGCACGCAATGCGGCCAGGACGCCTGTGGCGGGATGAAGGCCACGCCCGGCCGGATCATCTGCAGGTGCAGGTACAGGTTCTGCGCCAGCGTGCCGCTGAGCCGCCCCCCGGCGATGTGGACCCGGCGATCGGGATCGGCGACCATGCGGCAGAATGCGTTGAACTCCGCCGCGTCGATCTGGTCCAGCGTGGCCCGCAGGTTGTCGGACGCGGCCTGGGCGTAACGGTTCAGGATGTGTTCTTCCGGCAGGCCCGGGATCATGTGGGCGCGCTTCTCGATCGGGTTGGAGATGATCTCGCCCAGTTCGCGCCGCAGCGCCCCCTGGAATTCCGGGTAGCCGGAAAAGCCCAGCTTGTGCACCATGCGCGCCACGGTGGGCGTCGACACACCCGCAAGCTCCGCCAGTTCGGTGATGCTGCCCAGCCCGGGCATGGGGTAGTTGTCGAGGATCGTTTCGGCGAGTTGCCGTTCCGCGCGGGTCATGTCCGGGCCGCGGCTCTTGATGATTTCGGCAATCGTCGACATCCGGGCGGCCTTGCTCTCGGCGGAAATGTCGGAATTTTTACAGGCCATCTCAGGTTGTGTCAATTTCTTCAGAAGGGATATTGACAGGCGGCGGGACCACGGAGAAGGCTATTCGCATGACAGAACCGGAAGACGAGTCGGAGTTCGGAGAGGCTGTGCATGTGAGCGCGGGGGCCGACCATGCCGAAACGCTCGTGGTCTGCGAACATGCTTCCAACCGGGTCCCTGCGGCGCTTGGCGGTCTCGGCCTCGCGTCCGATCTGCTCGAAAGCCACATCGCCTGGGATCCCGGCGCCCTGCCCGTGGCGCGCGACCTGGCGCGCCTGCTCGACGCACCACTGGTGCACGGCGGCCTCTCTCGGCTGGTCTACGACTGCAACCGACCGCCGGACGCGCCGGACGCAGTGCCGGAGGTCAGCGAGATCCACGCCATCCCCGGCAACACTGCCCTGCCGCCCGTCGCCAGACAATTGCGCATCGACCGGGTCTACGCCCCCTTCCGCGACCGGCTCGCCGCCGAGATCGCCACGCGGCGACCTCACCTGCGCGCGCTGGTGACCGTGCACAGCTTCACACCCGTTTACAAAGGGCGTACCCGCGCGGTCGAATTGGGTATCCTCCATGGTCGCGACGACCGACTGGCCCGCGCCATGAAGGCCTCCATCCCGACCCCACCCGGTCGGGACATCCGTCTCAACGAACCTTACGGGCCG